>NZ_JAUBQW010000059.1:0-35623 GCF_036701485.1 Microcoleus sp. Pol11C3
TCCTTATTTTTTTACCTTACCATTCTCTCAAACCTTTGTCCTGTTTAGACTAGAGGTGCCTTGTCACCCGCTAAGGTTGGCTGGCATCCCTTAAACAGCCCCAACCAAGCATTTCCCCAACAGGCTCGATTGCTGTGGGGAGAAGAGGGAAATACTCGTATAGCTTCAGCTTACGATGCAGCGCGCGCACTCATAAAAGCATTGGAAATGCAGCTAAAACCCAGTCGCGAAGGAATGCAGAAAACGCTTTCATCTCCTGATTTTAGCGCTGGCGGAGCAACCGGAACCATTCAGTTTAACTGGCCGAACAATGGCGATCGCAAAAATCCTCCCAGCGATTTAGTACATATTGTAGAGTGTCCAAAAGAGCAGTTCGGCCTCGCTTTTGTTCCCGTCAAATATCCGACAGCGGCAGCGGCAGGTTTAAAGTGCGATTGAACTCGTTTCTGATTGTTTCTGTGCGTTATTCCTGACTTATTTTCCCAATTCTTGAGAACGCAAATAAGCTGCTTTCACTGCTTCGATTAGGGCAGATCGAAAGCCGCTACTCTCTAATTTAGCAATTCCCGCGATCGTCGTGCCGCCGGGACTCGTCACTCGATCTTTCAATTCTGCTGGGTGCATTCCCGTTTCTTGCAATAGCTTCGCCGTACCAAATACTGTTTGCAAAGCTAATTGAGAGGCGATCGCCCGTGGTAAACCCGCACAAACTCCGCCATCTGTCAAGGCCTCTATCAAAATTGCTACATAACCAGGCCCGGAACCCGAAAGTCCCGTCACCGCATCCAGCATACTCTCAGGTACTTCTACCACTTCTCCCACGGCCTGAAAGATGCGCTTTACCAATTCTAAATCAGCCGGTTGAACAAGTTTCCCCGGGGCGATCGCGCTCATTCCCGCCCCCACCGTTGCCGGAGTATTCGGCATCACACGCAGCACTCCCCGCCCGGGAAAAGCTGGTTCGAGCTTGCTGAGTGGCACTCCTGCCAAAATCGACACTACCAGCGCTTCTGGCTGGGAATTAGCCGTTTCTCCATTATTTCCCTGTTTGCGATCGGCCGCCACGGCCAATTCCAAAGCTACCGTATCAAAAACTTGCGGTTTAATCGCCAAAAACAGCACTTCTGTAGCGGCAGCAACTTCTAGATTGCTGGCTGTTGTTCCAATCCCGTAGGTTTCCGTCAAAAATTGGCGACGTTGAAGTTGTGGCTCGCTCACCAATATTTCAGAAGGCAAATAAACTTTTTGTGCAATTAAGCGGGATAAGAGAGCTTCTCCCATTACCCCGCCGCCGATCGTACCAAATTTTATGTTAGTCATTAGTCATTAGTCACTTGTCACTTTTGAGTTATCAGTTGTCAGTTGTCAGTTGTCAGTTGTCATTGGTTACTTAGTTGTTAGCTAATGTTATTAATCTGCAGTGTTTATTCCACAGTTATTAGTTGTTAACTATTGACTACTGACTACTAACTACTGACTACTGACCACTGTCAACTGCCAACTAACTACTGAGCCATTGGAGCTTGTTCTGCCGGCCAGACTGTAGGTGCAGGAGCAGCAGGGCGGGGCCGTCCTTGAGCAGGAGGCACTTCGTGAACCACACCAGACTGAGTTCTCACCTGCACGCAGCTAGGCGTAAACAAGAAAATACTTTCGCCAATTCGCTCTTGATGACCGTCAAGGGCATAAGTACCGCCCGCCACAAAGTCCACAGCTCTTTGCGCTTGGTCTGGGTCCATCACCGTCAGGTTCAAAACCACAGACTTGCGTTCCTTAAGGGCTCGAATTGCTGCCGGCATCTCTTCAAAAGTGCGCGGCTCCATTACTACTACTTCCGAAATCCCGTTCATAGCTCCAGGCATTCCAATCACGTTATTCATTACTGACCCTACTCCCCCGGTTGGTGCAACGACATCCATACCTGTCGATCCTACTACTGACCGCTCTCGCATTCTACGATTTTGACGACGTTCTTCTTCTGCTGCTGCTGCGACGGCAGCGGCGTTGGGTTCAGGCGCTTGGTAGAAGTTCTGATACCGCTCCCCTTCCGTTTCGTCGTACACATCGTCGTACTCAGGCTCATTATTGATGCCTACAAAATCTCGCAGTTTAGAAAAAATATTCATGATTCACGCTCCTTCACGACTTTGCTGCCCCGACTATACTCGCGTTGCGCGTTAGTCGCGGGTGGCTGACTACTCTATATTTAACCTAAATTGTCTTTATCAGAAGATTTCAATTATTTATCCCCTCCTAGAGCCAAATAAGGTTTGTCCTAGCCGTACCATAGTAGCACCTGCTTGAATTGCCAAATGATAATCTCCCGACATCCCCATCGAGAGCTGCTGCATTTGAATGCAGGGCAAATTTTGCTGCTGGATTTTCTGTGCAAGTTCGCGGGTGCTGTTAAATAATTCTAGGATTTGCGAGTCATCTAATCCCAGCGGCGGAATTGTCATCAAACCTTGAATTTTGATATGCTGACATTTGTTGAGTTCTGGAAGGTCGGCAAGCAGTTCTGGAACGCTCCAGCCGTATTTGTCCGGGTCAGGCAACATTTTGACTTGCAGGCAGACTTGGGGAGAGCAGGACATTTCCCCCGCCAAGCGCGAAAGTCGCTGAGTGAGTTTTAAATTGTCGAGAGAGTGAATCCACTGGAAATGCTCTAGGGCCTTGGCGGCTTTGTTGGCTTGCAAGTGGCCGATCAAGTGCCAGTTGATATCCGGTAAATCTTGCAGTTGGCTTTGTTTTTCGGCAGTCTCTTGAACCTTACTCTCGCCAAAATCCCGGATACCGGCGTCGTATGCTTCGCGGATAACATCAGTCGGTACCTGTTTGGTAACGGCAATTAACCGCACTGATTCGGGCAAGTGTTGGCGAATGCTGTGAATTCGAGAGGCAATGGTCATGGTTGCTCAACGCTGGGAACTGGAGGGAAGGAAAATTAAGAGAGTTACCCATTACCAAATTACTAATTTTCGTTATTGAAATGTGCGCTGGTGAATAATCTGCAATTGTTCGTACTCCTGATATTGACCGCTGCGACGCAGGGTTCGCAGGCGAATTTCGACCATGAGGCGAGCATCGGAGCGGCTGATGGGTTCAAATCTCAGGCCGCCAGGGCCGTTTGTCACCAAAAAAAATAGGCGTTGCGCGTATAGGGTGGTAAATAATTCTTGGCTGTCTTCAACCTGGGATACCCTGAAGAGGAGCCCAAAGTTTGGATGATTCAGGTAGGTTTCGGTAGTCATTCACACTCACAATCGATCGATTTTAGATTAAAGATTTAGATTTTAGATTTTAGTTTCGCTCGATCGCCCGACAGCATGGTTTGAGAGCGGGGTACAAAGGGCGATCGCCGTAGCGGTGCAATAGTCTCCGTCGTGGCTGAGGCTCAATTGCCACTGGCAATTTCCCCAAACAGAGGCTTGTGCTGCTGCGGTTCCGTGCAGTTGCACGTTGGGAGCACCGTTTTCGGAGCGCCGAATCTCCACATCTGCATACCGTATTCCCCGCCATCCCGTGCCTAGAGCTTTGACAACAGCTTCCTTTGCTGCCCACCGCCCCGCTAGCTGGTTGCAGGAAACTCGATTCATTTTACCTTTAATGCTGCTGTGTTGAGAATTTAGTTGTCCGCAATCCCTTTGTTCGGCGGGCGTGTAAACTTTTTCCAGGAAGCGATCGCCAAACCGGTCTAATGCGGCTTGTATGCGCGGAACATATACGATATCTGTCCCAAGATAGATGTTCAAGGTCTTGGTTCTCTAAATATTTGTCTCCATTACTTTAGCAGGACTGTCGCACACCAAACAAAACTTACTCCAATGCAAGCCCGCGCTCCAAACCCCGCTAGAATCAGTCATTCCCAATTCTTCAATATTATTCAATCTAAAACCTAAAATCTCAACTCTCAACTCTCAACTGTCCCAACCCCAAACCAAGCGGGCGCTCCAGAGGACGATCAAGCAGCCGAGGGCGATCCAGTCTCGGATTTTCAATTGCAACTGGTGCCATTCTACACGGTGTCGATCGGGACTGGTGAAGCCGCGAACTTTCATGGCGCTGGCTATTTGTTCGGCTCGCAGGAGCAAGTTTTCTAACAGCCGCTCGGCTATCATCAACCACACTTGAGCGGCGCGGCGAAATCCGAGTTTTTTCCAGTTTATCGCTCTGGTTCTGACCGATCGCACTAAATTTTGTATTTCTTCCAATACTAGGGGAAGGAACCGCAAAGATAGCGTTAGTGTTAGCGCTATTTCGGTCACAGGCCAGTGCAAGCGACGCAGGGGCTGCATTAAATTTTCAATAGCAGCGGTGATTTCTTCGCTGGCTGTGGTGAGGAGGTAGAGGTTGGTGCTGTAAATTACTGTGAAAAATAGGGTGCTGACGTTGAGACCTAAATCTAGGGATTTGCGGGTTATTTTAATCGGGCCTTGTTTGAATACAACGTAACGGTAGTTTGTGGGTTGGGGGAGTTGATTTGGGCTTTGGGCTTTGGGATTGGGGATTGGGGAGTTTGAGCCTAGGTTAAAACGTTTGTACCAGGGTTTGGGCTCTTGACGGGGTGGAAGAGTTGCGGGCTGTTGGGAAAAGGTTAATTCGTCGGCGGGGATGCGGGGCTGGTGTTCTGAGGGGAGTCCGTCGGGGGCGATCGCGCTGAGGCCAAATACTAATAGACAGAATAGCAGCAGCAGTCCCATTTGCTGTTTCCACACGCGCAAGGGAATTGCTGCAGTTAGTGTCAGTACGATTAACATTGCTACTAGCATCAACCGCCAGATGGGATTGGCGAGTATTGGCGCGATCAGAAATGTCATCAACCAGGCTAGTTTGACACGGGAGTCTAACCGGTGCAGCCAGGTTACGGGTTGTTCTAGGTAAAGTCCAATAGGGAGCGATCGCAATAAATCCATTTTGTCGATTTTAGATTTTTAATAATATAAATTTATTGAACCGCGAAGACGCGAAGGAAGACAAAAGAAAGAAACGCAATTTGCTTTGATTATTAAACTGCGTTTTTTCTTTAATCTAAAGTCTAGAATTACTTCACGCGCAGTGCTCTGTTTGTTGTGCTGATTTCTGTAGCCCGAACTTTTTTGCCTCTCCAAAGCAGCCGCATTGGTGTACCGGTAAAGCCGAGGTGTTTGCGAAATTGGCTTTCCATATAGCGGCGGTAATTTTCGGTGAAGCGTTTGGGATCGTTGACAAATAGCGCAATTGTCGGTGGCTGCGATCGCACTTGAGTACCGTAATAGATTTTGCCTTGTTTTCCTTGGCGGGTAACTGGGGCTGAATGCCAGCTTGTGGCTTCTTCTATGACTTCGTTAATGACAGCGGTAGTGACGCGGCGCTTGTGTTCGTCGGAGGCTTTGTCTACTAATTCAATGATTTTTTCAACTCGCTGTCCACTCATGGCGCTAACAAAAATCATTTCGGCCCAGTCGAGGAAATAAAGTCGGGTTCTTACTTCTTTTTCGTACTCGTAGATGGTGTCGTTGTCCTTTTCTATGGCATCCCATTTGTTGACGACTATGATGCAGGCTCGACCTTCTTGGCTGATGCGATCGGCTAATTTTTGGTCTTGGTCGGTAACGCCGTCAATTGCGTCAATTACTAGCAGTATTACGTCGGCCCGGCGGATGGCTTTGAAAGCGCGGTTGATCCCGAAAAATTCTGCGCCGTATTCGACGTTTTTCTTTTTGCGAATTCCGGCTGTGTCAATCAGGCGGTAGGTTTGACCGTTGCGTTCTACTAAGGTGTCGATCGCGTCGCGGGTTGTCCCGGAAATCGGGCTGACTATAGCGCGGTTTTCTCCGAGAAATGCGTTTAACAAACTCGACTTGCCGACGTTGGGACGACCGATAATTGCTACTTTAATTTCCTCAACTTCGGGTAATACTTCCGTGGGAAGGTAAGTAATTAATTTGTCAAGCAATTCGCCGGTGCCGTTGCCGTGAATGCCGGAAACTGGGAAAGGTTCTCCGAGCCCCAATTGCCAAAAATCTGCTGCTTGGGTGAGTCCTGTATTTTCCGATTCGCATTTGTTGACGGCGAGAATGACGGGGACTTTTTGCAGGCGCAGCCAAGATGCGATCGATTCGTCACCCCCGGTGAGCCCGGTTTGTCCGTCTACTACGAAAATGGCTGCGCTGGCTTCTGCGAGGGCCGCCATTGCTTGTTCGCGAATTAAAGGCAGAAATTCTGTCTCGTCGTCGAATACTAGCCCGCCGGTGTCTACGACTTGATATTCCCTATCGCCCCAGTATGCTGGTCTGTAAGTGCGATCGCGTGTGATTCCTGGTTCGTCGTGGACGATCGCGTCTTGGGTGTTGGCTAAACGGTTGACGAGCGTCGATTTGCCTACATTGGGGCGTCCAATAATAGCAACTATAGGTAGAGACATAAAAGTAGCAGCAATTAGGCTGCGCCGTAATTTTGAGGTTTAGTCTTGTATTGTAAGCTAATCTGACGGGAATTTTATAGATTGAGGCTGTGTTTCTGTCTTTTCATGCTGTAGGGGGTGTTCTACCCATCGCCCGTTTAAACATTGAACCATAAAAAATACGCACACCCTATGGCTCTGCACTCCCAGCCCGACTCTGAGAATTAGAAATAAAACTTAAATAACTCAACAAATCATCTCATGTGTGGCAATTCTTTGATGATTATGAAGGTAGATATAGGATTTTTGCAATCGGCTATTATTGAAAATAAGCAGGAGTTTAGTTTTTGACCAAAGCTTAAAACAGCAGCTTAAAAATGGAAACTAAATTTCCCTCAAAGCTCAACACATTAGGTGGTAATATGGCTGTTCTGCAACTAGAAGACGGTAGAACATATACGGATATTGGGGCGATCGCGAGTCAACTGGCAGTTTTAAATATTGAGATCGATTCCCTGCCCACAAACGAAAATCCGGCGTTTCAAGAACTGCTCGTTCAAGACATTCTCACTGTTACAGAAAAACAGCAGATTCTCGCAGCATTTAATAGCGAGTTTGAACAGTTTAAGCGCGCTAGCGGATATCAGTGGTGCGACTTAAAAGTCCTGCATCCAGGTTCGCAGCAGATTTATGCGCTCATGACTCAAAGCCATCGCACTCATACCCACACCGATGCAGAAGTTCTTCACATTTTAGCTGGGGAATGCGTTTTTGGGTTTGTGTATTCTAACGGCTCTCAGGTACAGTTAATGCTGCAAGCTGAAGAATACATTAAAGTGCCAGCTAATACCGAACATTGGTTTTATCTCACTCCGTCGCTGTACTTGAAAGCCTTGCAGTATTACACAACTGCTCAAGGGTGGGTTCCTCAGTATACTAATCGGCAGTTAAAAATTAAAAATTAAGAGTCAGAAGAAGAGGGGAAATTTGTAGAGGAGGAAGAAGAAGAAGAAGATGGAACAGAATTGGGTAACTTACTATCAAGCGGTGGAAGGTCGCCCGCCGCATGAAACTTTGCTGAAAGCCTTGTCAATTTTTGACACGGAACCGTTGCTCGATTGTCCTCGATTCGCTGTAGATTTAGGCTGTGGCGATGGACGAGATACGGTCGAACTCCTGCGTCGAGGCTGGCGGGTTTTAGCGATTGACAGGGAACAAAATGCCTTCGATCGTCTGCTGGATCGTCCGATTCAACGCGATCTCCTGCAAACTCAATTGATGCGTTTTGAAACCTTAACTTTGCCTCAATCGATCGATCTAATCAATGCCAGTTTTTGCCTTCCTTTTTGTCAGCCCGCCGATTTCCCCCATCTTTGGGAAACGATCGTGACATCGCTAAATCCAGGAGGATATTTCTGCGGTCAATTGTTTGGCGATCGCGACTCATGGACTGTTTATCCCGATCGCACTCATCATACTCGCGAACAAATTCAAGTGCTGCTAAAGTCCTTTGAGATTGAGTGGTTTGACGAAGAAGAACATCCTGGAGTAACGGCGCTAGGCAAGGAAAAACACTGGCATATTTTTCACATTGTTGCTCGTAAGAGAGATTAATATATATAGTGCCGACTGCTTAAAGAAGTCGGCACTCTCTTGAAGTCAGAGTTCGGGAAAAGTTGCAGATCGTTTTTACTGAATTTTTCGGAATTTACGGTTAAATTAGCTTCCTAATTACTAAGGAATGAAAAATAAATAAGGTGATTAATAGAAAAATAGTTTACCTTGGATCAAGGCTTCTGGGGTTTAATTGTGCAAGTTATTGATTTTTCATTCCTTAGTCTCGAACCTTTCTGATTTTTTAAATGCTTTCTCATTCAGCGGGTGCGGTCATTTCAATTTCTTCGCAACGCTGCAAAAGCGCTTCTATTTCCTGAGCTAAAAAAATTACTTCCGGCCAAGAAGAACCGTTAATTAAATCTTGAGCGTGAGCTAATTTGTTTCTCAATGCTTCTGCTGACTTTAAAAAACGCTCCCCGTAGCGTTTGGATTTGAGCCCCAGCCGATCGACTATTTCAGCAGAAGTCAGGATTAAATCTCGCTTGTCGCAGAATTGCAGGTAATCGATTAAGTCAATTGCTTCATTTCGCGATCGCCCCAATTCCCAAAGGTGTTTTGCCGCTAAGATGCGATCGCCCTTAAGGAATTTCTGCCAAGAATCTTGGGGAAAGTAAATCCGCACGATTCGCAATAAATTCATTTCCAGAAGCGTCACCAATCCAAACAGCAGCATCCGCACCGGTGCTTTTTGCAAATCGCCGCAGGTAACAATCCCGTTGATCCTGTTGCTTTCCAATACAAATAATCTCGGTTTTTCTCGCAGCAGGGGCAGCAATTCCATCAAAGGAGTCGAGGCGGCGATTAACTGTGAGGGGTGGAAAATTTGCTGGTAGTCGCTGCACTTACCTGTCATTAAGTGCGATCGTTCTACATAGCCGCAAACCGTCCCGTTTTCTTCGATACCGAGCACGTCAAAATCGCGGGCCTCCATCCACGATCGCAATTTGGCTGCATCTTCGCAAGCGGGGACAGCTTTCAGCGGTTCCGCGAGGTATTTAACTGTAATGCTATCTTTGAATAAATCCCGCAAGTCGGTGGAACTTGATTTTAAATGTTTCATCTCATGTCTGGTAATTTCATGGATTGTTGCCCGACAAAATGACAATTCATATTTTAACTACAAGTAAAGACGCCGCATTACTGCGGGAGAATCTCAGCTTTGTAAACAGGGTTTTTTAGGAGTGCGAACGTCCCCCTTGCACTCCTGTAAAATCAAAACAGAGATCCTGCCTTACCGTGTCTCTACAGATTTCATGATATTACTTACTGGCTAATTCCGGGCAATAATGGTTGGCGGCAAGAGTGGTAATAATATCGGCATCGGCGAGAAAACTTTCTTTGGCAGTTGGATTTTCGATACTGACAGCTTGCCCGATCGCTCTTAATTTAAACTCCGGCAGAGAAACTCCCGATTTTGCTTCCGCACACATTCTTTTAGCTGTAGCAATTTTTTGACCGGGGGCTCTTTGGATTGCTTGCAGTAAAGTGTTCGTTGCTTCTGGAGAGTAGCTTTTTGCTAAGCGTTTGTAGTCTTCGAGAAATTTCCCATCGTTTCCTGTCAGCTTAATGTCGGATTCTTGAGGCGAACACAACAAATTTAAGTTAATTACTTCTCCCGCTGAATTGACCAGAAAACATCCTTCGCGTTCTTGGGCGATCGCGCTTGGGTCGCTGGGGACAAATTGTATAATAAGGGCGGACAAAATAGCAGTTAGACGCGAGTATTTTAGCATTGGAATTACGTGATATAGTTAGGATTTTTAACCGCAGAATGCAGATAAAAGCAGTGTTAGTGAGTCAGAGCGTGTCCGGTAAATTAACCGAAATAATTGTAGGGGAGGGTTTCATCAACAATCTATAATTCTAACTAAAAATTTACATAAACCCGCCCTCCAAGCTGTAGGCAATTCAACAAAAATAATATCAGACGAACATTTCGTTGTCTAGGGAAGTTTTCATTAACAGCAAACATCCCCCTTGTGTGAGGGGCGAATGTGTGGAACCGGGAACCGATCGAATGTAGTCGCCTTGATGGCAAATTTCCCCTTCTACAATTAAGTCTCCTTCTAATACAAGCACTTCCTCCGAGGCAGCGTGTCGGTGCATGGGAAATGTTACTCCAGGTTCTAGTCGCATCAAGCAGGTAATTTCGCGCTTTTTTTGGTCAATATAAAGCTTGCCAAACGAGACTCCCGGGACTTCATAAGATTTCCATTTGACATCATTCGATCGCACTATTAAAGATGGAATATTGTTATCTGTTGGAGAGGTAGCAATTGGCTTTAAATTGACTGATTCTGCCGGGGTTGGCGGCAGTTCGGCTATGCGCTGGAACAGGCGGTTTTTCAGGTCGGGGGCGACGGGAACTGGGGGGACTGTGTAGGTGATCGCGGCAATTGTTGATTCAAAAGCCGCTAATTCACTTTTAAGTTCTGCGAACTCTTTCAATCTCTCTGCAAATGCGCCTCGTTCTGACTCGTCGAGCGTATCGAGAGCTTGAAGGGCTGCAAGGATGATAGACTCCTCGTCTGGCATCATTTTCATCTGTTTTTCGCCATTAATTAAGTAATTCAGCCTAGGTTGATTTTAAATTTGAGATTGGTCTGCTGCCCTCGCACTCAAGATGGATGATTGGAGATTCCATAATTTTAGATTGATGTTAAACAACTTAAATTTTGTTGTTTGACTATCTAAAATTGTTCGCTCAAAGCTTGACGCAATTTGGAAATACCCAACCGAATTCTGGTTTTGATTGTACCTGTCGGGATACCCGTTTTAGTTGAGATCGCCGCGCAAGTCAGCCCTTGGTAGTAAGCCAGTTCGATCGCCTGTTGCTGTTCCTTTGGCAGCTTTTCTAAGGCTGCTTTGACTTGTTCGCTGCGTTCTTTAAACATTGCATCTTCCATCGGTTCTGCAACGCTAGAGATGGGTACCTTCGCATCTTCCAGACAAGCTTCAGCAGCCCGGACTGTTCGCTGCATCGCTCGGAGCCGATCGAGGGAACGACTGCGGGTAAGCATGAACAACCAGGTATCTGCTCGACTGCGAGAAGGATCGTAAGTTGCTGCTTTTTGCCAAATTTGGGAAAAAACATCGATTACCACTTCTTCAGCTTCTTCTACCGAACCCAGGATTTTGTAAGCGAGAGCGTAACTTGGGCGACCGTAGCGATCGTAAAGTTTAGCTAATGCCGTTTGGTCTTTCCGGGCAATCTGCACTAAAAGCAGCGATTCATCGCCTGACTTCTGGCCTGTCATTTCAGTGTACCGAAAATTTTTGTTTTGACTGCACAGATCCAAAATTAAAAATTCGGCGTATATCCCTACAGAACATAATTGTAAGTTTGAAGTTGGGGCTACCAGCTAGAGAATGCCTTCTCGGGCTAATTTTGTCGTGCTTTGAATTGTAAAAATCCCAAGTTATCTGGAATTTTACCACCTAATTAGTGATTTTCTTGAGACTTAGCAATTCGCTTTATTCAGAACGAAGAAATCCCTGAGCCTCAACAGTCAAAACCGCGCCAAGCACTCGTTCCTAAGCTCTGTTCGATCGCTCCCAAGAAGAGCCGGGAAATTCATATAAGCGAAGCTCTGGCTCCAGGGTGCGAGGGAGGATCAGTCTCCGAGCAGGCATTCCCAAGAATAGTCCGGGAACGAATAAATCCTCAATAACGCACTTTTTTACATAAATTAATCGGGCAGCACAGATCCAAAATTGCCAAACCTTCGTATACTACCAATAGGAGAAGGCTCAGCAACACCGCAAAAGCCCGACAGGTTGACAGATTTTAAGCTGTTGCTACAAAAGTAAAACCCGCGAAGGCGGGTTGTTTACCATTGATTTGTGCAAAAATATCATTGAAATAAAGGTGCTAAGAGTGAAGCTCACAAAAAAAATTCGCCGAACCATACTAGCTATTGAAGTAGCTCTAATAGCTCTATTAACTCCAGGGATAATTGTCGCTTCTGACCACGACGACGGCGAAGTAGATATCAAAGGTCGCGCTGTAAATTTAACTGACCTGTACGTATATCGCGAAAAAGACCAAAACTCTGGTGCTGCGGACGGGGATTTAGTATTTACCATGAATTCAAATCCCCGGTCTGTAGCCCGCTTTCAATATTATTTCAGCACTAAAGCCCTCTACGATTTTCACATCACGCAGGTAGGTGACGTGAATTCTACACCTACTGGACGCTCCGATATTACCTTGCGGTTTGCCTTCAGTCCGCCTAACAATAAAGGTATGCAAGCGGTAGCTGTAACTGTTATTCGCGGCGGCTCGGAGACTGTTGCTAACACTACAGCTAACGGCGGGCTTATTGCCAGCACTCCGCTGAATTCTAATACTGTTGTGAATACAGTACCTGTGGGCGGTTCTAACTTGACTGTATTTGCCGGTTTACGGGAAGATCCGTTTTTCTTCGATGTGGAACAATTTTTCAGAGTCCGCGCTGGAGCTTTGGGAACGGGGTCGAAAGTAGGTTTCAGAGACCCAAGTAAAGCGATCGACTTTACTAAAGGTTACAACGTCAATACAATTGCCGTGCGCGTTCCCAAAGCGTTCTTGCAAGCAGGAACAGGGGCCAATACTTTTGATGTGTGGTCAACAGTTTCGATCCGGGATGGAGCTGGCGGTTTCAAACAGTTCGAGCGTTTAGCCAGACCTGCAATTAATGAGGGTTTGATAGTTACTCCCGACTTCCTGGAGGCATTCAATACTATTCCTCCGAATTTGGATTTGAGCGGTGCTGCTGCTCCCGTGCGGCAGGAAGCTGTTGCTACTCTGAATGCTGTCGATATGTTGGATGGTAAGGATAACGTCGATCCAAATGCGATCGCCGGAGCTTTCTTACCCGATGTGATGCGGATCGATACCACAAAAACCAGTGGCTATGCTAGCGCTACAAATGCTCAAGGAAGCTTGATCGGAGGTCGTTTGCTTATGGACGACGTTATTGATATCACTCTGGGAGCTTTGGTGGGTTCTCCGGTTGGCGATAACGTTTCATATAACGGAACTCCGGGAAATCCGGCTCAGGGACACAAACCTTTAGAACCGAATTTTCCTTATTTGGCTTTGCCTAATTAGTCATTAGTCATTAGTCATTAGTCATTAGTCATTAGTCATTAGTCATTGGTTATTGGCTAATGACAGATAAGAAATGCTTTTTTAACTGCAGATGAACGCTGATTAACGCGGATGTATGAAAACTAAAAGTAAACCGGAAATAAAATCGGATATTTTGTCGTGGTGGCTGCTGATAGTAGTCCCTTTACTTGGGATGGTAGTAGTAAATTTCTCTCCTAATTTGCGTTTTATTTCAGATAAATTTTCTAACCAGAGTCCCCCAAATCTCGATGCGAATTACCGCTATAATTTCTCGGAAAGCTTGAGAAATAATCCCAATCAAAAGGAAGCAGTTCAGCAAGAGATTGCTTTTTACCAGCAGCGATTGGCTGTTGATTCCCGCAGCGGTTTGAACCGCGCGGCACTGGCGGGATCTTATTTAAAAATGGGTCGCGCAACAGGGGAGGGCGGTTGGTTTTTGTTGGCGGAACAGGCCGCTCAAAGGTCGATCGCCGATTTGCCTTTTGACAACAAAGGTGCGCTGTTAGTTTTAGCTCGAATTGCCGAGGCCAGACACGATTTTACTACTGCTTTGCGCTTTGCTAAGCTAGTGGGTTTTAAGAATGAAGATGCGATCGCCCTTTCAGTTACATCTAACTTAGCGATGGGTAAAGTGACGGAGGCAAATGCAGCCGCAGAAGCCTTAGTTAACCGGATTCCTAACTTGGGTTCTCTCACTTTGAGAGCTTTAGTGAGAGAGTCTCAGGGCCGAGATGCTGAGGTTTTGCAGGATTACCAGCAAGCAATGGCGGCGGAGGAACCGGGAGATGTTGGGGGTTCGGCGCGGGCCCGATCGCTCTTGGGTCGATTTTACGCGCGTCGTGGGCAGTTTGTGCAGGCGAAAGCGCTGTTTTTGGAGGCGCTGCGGTTGGTGCCGCGATACCCGCTGGCGCTGATTTATTTGGCGGATTTGGAAACGCGACAGGGGGATTATCGGGAAGCAGAGGCTAATTACAACAAGGTTTCTGCATATTCTGGAGGGGTGCCAACGATGTTCGATCGCCTTGTGGATCGCGGTATGGCGAAGGTGAAGGATTTGCAGGGAGATGCGATCGAATTCCGGAGACTTCGCGACAAAGCTGAAGCTGGGCTGCGACAGGAACAGCTTTCTGGAGCTCGGGGTTTCGGACATCGGCGCGATTTGGCGAGTTTGCTGCTGGAAAAAGGTCGATCGCAGGATGTCGCCGAAGCGCTGGCGTTAATGCAGCAGGAGGTGAAAATCCGCAGGGATGCTGTGACGCTGGATATCTACGCTTGGGCGCTTTCTAGCGCTGGGGAATGGCAAAAAGCCGATCGAGTGATGGCCGAAATAGTGCGATCGGGCATTCGGGATGCGGGTATGTTTTACCGGGCTGGTGCGATCGCCCGGACTTTAGGTAAGGATACCGAATCTCGCGCTTATTTTCAAAAGTCCAAGGAAATTGACCCGAATTTTGACGATCGATCTCGCCAAGCATTGGGTTTGGGAAGTTATGAATTTTGAGCCGTAGGGGCGGGTTCAACAATAATTTTATGGGATATAGACAATTTAAATAAACCCGCCCCCACCCGACGATAAAACTCTTAAAAGGATATACTTATGCAATACAAACTAAACCAAAATAAAAAGTTTTTTATCCTATTCTTCCTAACACTTTCATTATTACTAATAACCTCAACCCGACCAGTTTACTCGCACTGGTCAGACTTATCCGTAGCAGAAATAGTAGTCAACGATTTGCAAACCGAAGTAACATTAACTTTCCCAACAGGCTTAACAAACTTCGCCGACGACAATCTAGACAGCCAGCTACAACCTGTTGAAGTTCGCAGCCACCAAACACAACTAGAAAAGTTTTTCAGCCAACAAATCCGCATTACCAACAGCAGCAACATTCAAGGCGCCGTAGAAGTAAAACCGCTAGAAATAGCAGCTAAAACCGCCAGCTTAATCCAGCAGCCGAATACCCACAGCACCTTAATCTTAAACTACACCTGGGCAGCACCTTCTCAAGATAAAACCCGCGGTTTACCTGATTCAATTCCCATATCAAAACACGACAAATTGCGGATTAATTACAATCTGTTTTTGCCCGGAGTGGTAACAGCTACCTGTCAAGCTACTATTGTGCAAGCCGGTGCTGTAAAAAGCTTTATGTTTACGACGCAAAACCGGGAGTTTTTGTTGGCAGGAAATGAATCTATCTGGGATTCAGGTTGGAGTTTGCTGCTAGCAGTAGCGGGAGCATTTGCTTGGGGATGCGTGCACTCGATGTCCCCCGGACACGGAAAAACAATAGTCGGCGCTTATTTAGTAGGTTCGCGGGCTACTCCCCTACACGCTTTGTTTTTAGCAGCGACGACTACAATTACTCACACTGCCGGCGTGTTTGCTGTGGGCGGAATTACTTTGTTTGCTTCTAACTTAATCGAGCCCGAAAAACTAGATCCTTGGCTGAGTTTAATCTCGGGTTTATTAGTAGCTTTCATCGGGCTTAACTTATTATTATCAAAAATTAAGACGAGTTTGGTAGTGAGGAACGAAGTCCTGAAAAAAATCAAAAGTAAAATTTTTAATAATAAAAACTGGTTTTTAAGGAGTAAAGTCTTTACTGCGGAATGTGAAGAACCAGTAAATCTTTTGAGTAGAGGAAGTTGGGAGAGAGAATTTAAGCCTGTAAAAGCAGAGATATCTCACCACTACCACGATCACGGAGACGGCCGCATTCACTCGCATTTGCCGCCCGGTGCTGACGGTTCTGCTATTACTTGGAAAAGCTTATTAGCGTTGGGAATTTCCGGCGGTTTGTTGCCTTGTCCTTCCGCTTTGGTGATGCTGTTGAGTGCGTCGGCTTTGGGCAATGTTGGTTTGGGGATGACGTTAGTGGTAGCGTTTAGTTTGGGATTGGCTTTAGTGCTGAGTGCGATCGGGTTAATCTTAGTTTATGCCAAACGAAATTTTGATAAACTGCCAAAACAGATAACAGCAGTCAAATTTATGCCGGCGATTAGTGCGATGTTTGTAATGTTTTTGGGATTGGGAATTACCGGACAGGCGATGTTGAAAATATTGGCTGCAAATCAGTGGGTAATTGGTCATGGATAAGCATAAAATTAGGACTCTCCCTCCTAACTACAAACTTACGAATAAGTCTGATTGTAGATACCCGCTTTATGAAAGAAGCCGGGTATCTGGGTATTCTGTTTTTTAGCCGTTGCTCACTGATCAGGCCGCACTATATTTATTAATAATTTCGGCTAAATCCGGTACTCCCTTTTCTACGTAAGTCTTAGCTGAGGGGCGGAGTTTGGCATAGGCGCCTTTAACAACGGATCTGGTGCTCTTCTCGGCTCTTTTGTCGCTGAGTTGGAGCAATTCGTCTGCCACTATAGCTTTTCTTTGGGCTAGATATTCGACTGGGTTGCCATTGTTTACTGCTTCAGTCCACATCGGATCGAGTGCGATCGAGATTTCTGGCAGAAGTTGATCGACGACTTGGGCGCAATAGTCAACCCGTATCGCCTTGACAGTAGAGTAGGCAGCTTTAAGAGCCATACCACCTAATCCGGGCGCTGCGGCAACGTGTTTGTCGATCAACTTTACACAATCATCAACAAAAGTTTCTCTGTTGTTTTCATTCAAGAGAATATCACTAAGTCCCATTTTCACTTTCCTTGATTTAATAGTCAATGTGCTTATTAGCTTTAAGCTCAATCTGACATCATATATCTATTTTGATCATTTACTCAAGGTTTCCCCAGTTTTTTAAGGTTTGAATGTGTCTATGAGACAACCTAATGTTGAGATTTGTTTAGTATGTTATGGGAATTAATGTTCTATCTGCTACTAATTATTGGGCTACGGTTTGTAGTAAGGGCTTTAGTCCTTATTAGGTGATATTAATGAGGACTAAAGCCCTTACTACAAACTGATGAGTTGTGAACAGTCAAATAGAAAACAGAACAGCTCGAAAAAATATTAGACAGACTCTGCCTAAGTCCGATCGCACTTGCACGTATAATCTGGCACGTATCATTAGGATTGGACATTCGGCTTGATGCCCGCAGGTAGTGCAACGATGGGAAGTTTCAGGGTTTGAGCCGGGCGATCGCTCGATCGCAATACCAAATTTTTCGGTAACGGCGCGGAAGTGCTGAGTCCGGGAAATATGTGAAGCGATAAGGTTAAGCCGGCAGCTAATAATACTTTTTCTAACATGACACTGTCTCCACTACATACGCCCTAGGGCATAATTCCTCTTACACCTACAACATATAAACATCCTCAGTCGCTTGGTGCGATCGCACGGGCATAGTTAAGTGATATCTATCACCACTGAGAAGGGGGTGATGGGTATAGGGGGTGTGGGCATGGGGGTGATGGGCAGTAGGGAAGTGGGGGAGAGTGGGAAATCTTTCCTCGCACTTCTACCGTCAACATCCGTTGAACGTGTTAAATTCCTTACACTGGTTCGTTGGCAAACTTCCCTACAAATCCAGAATTGTCCTAGAGAAAGAAGCCGTTGAGTCTCTCTCAAAGGTAGAATTAGCGCGTAGAAGTTATTTGACACAGCGGAGGTACCGACAATATGCTTGCATACTTTCTGGCGTTGGCGGTCGGTCTAGGCAGCTTCAGTATTTACATGGCGGCCTTCTTTTTTCCAGAAGTACACCGCAAAAGTGATTTTACCTGGAGCGGGGTAGGGCTTTTTTATGCGTTAATTTTATGGGCTTGTGCGGGACGAATTACTGGTGCTCTCCTGCTTGGTCAAATGGCTGGCGTGGCGATGCTGGGCTGGTTTGCCTGGGAAACTCTGACTTTGCGCCGGCAGGTGACGCCCGTTGCTGAGCAAACGCCGATTCCTCTGTCGGCGAATTTGGCTGCAGCAGGCGTGCCGTTTGCTGGTTTGTTTGCCAAGAAAAAAGAGCCCGCAGCGAAAAAACCTAAGTTTGTTCGATCGCCCAAACCGAAAACTGATGTGGTTCCAGCACCCACTCTGGATAAGGGCCAGGTAAAGCTAGAGGAACAGCCAGCGATTCCCCCCATAGCTGAAAGTATTGCTGAAAGTTTGATCGCCCCTGACTGGACAATTCCCGACTCGAAACCACCTGCAATTCCAGAAATACCAGTGTTTTCAGTCGAAACTCCTGCTGCTGAGACTTCACCAACCCCAGCAGAATTAGCCAGCAGTTTCACTCCTCTACCTCTACCTCTAGAAATTTCAGAAATAGCCGTTGCACCAAGTGTGGAGCCAGCAGAGGCTCAGCCAGAGCTTCCACAGCAGCCAGAAGCCGATGATTTTGACGAGGAAACAGAATGGAGGACAGCCGTTAAAGAGTCGCAGGCGGCAGCAGCAGCGGCGGTGGCCCCAACTCCTCCTACTCCTGTTAAACCAGCTAAAAAATCCGGCGGTTTCGGAAGTCTGTTCGGCAATATCAAAAATAGTCTCGGCGGTATGTTAGGACTCGGTGCGGGTAAAAACAAGGCTGATGCAACTCCCCAGACGCCAAAACCTTCAGCGACTCAAGAATCGATCGCACCTGAATCTAAAATAACGGCAACTCCTGCACCGGGTATCGACCAAATTCTCGAATCAGAATTAGCCGAGGCGGCTGCGGAAGTGGCAGCCGAAAGTAGCAACACTGCTGTTGAAACAAGCCTTGGAGTGCCGTTTCCCAACGATGTTGAAGCAATGGCCGAGTTGATGGCCACAGAAACCGCGAGTTCTGACAAAATAGGGGAAACTCCGATCGAAGATCGATCGTCCGCCCAAACCCAGACACCGCTGGCGACAGTTGGTGAACCGGAAGCATCAGGCGTACCAGAAGCAGCAGCCCCTGCTTTATCTCTGGAAGCCCAGACACCGCTGGCTGCTGTTGGTGAAGCGGAAGCAGCAGCAGGCGTACCAGAAGCAGCAGCCCCTGCTTTATCTCTGGAAGCCCAGACACCGCTGGCTGCTGTTGGTGAAGCGGAAGCAGCAGCAAGCGTACCAGAAGCAGAAGCCCCTGCTTTATCTCTGGAAATGACTGTGGTGGAAGTGGCAGCGCCTGTAGAGATAGAAATACCGGGAGAACCTGGGTTGAGCGTGCAGGTGGAAACGGTTTCAGTATCAGTGATCTCGATCGAATCTACAGGTGAAGAACTCTCTTCTGAGGCAGAACAAACTGAATTGAGTCCCCCGAATCACCCCGATCCGAATCTAGTCGATACTACTAAACCTGCCACTGAATCCAAGTCTGAGAAAGTATCCGGCGAAGATAAGTAGTCATCTTGAGGCAGAAAGCAAAAGGTAGAAACCAGAATTTTTTTTGATTCTGCCTTCTGCCTTCTTACTTTTTACTTTTTACTTTTTACTTTTTACTTTTTTCTTCTGCCCTCTTCCTTCACGCGTGACTTCAGTCCTCAACATCCATCGGTTAAATCCGTTAGATCCTTTCCGGTTGCATCGGAATAATAAAATCGAGTCAACAGTTAACACTCAACCATTTAGTTTGTAGACGCCTCCTTCTACAGTTAACACTCAACAATCAACAATCACGGACGGTGCAACCGGAATAGATATTAAATCCCTTAAACGGCGCGTTGCCGAACTTCCTTCTCCCTTAATATTATGAAAACAATTATGGTCGTGGGAACAACATCCCACGCAGGGAAATCATTACTCGTTGCAGCTTTGTGTAGAATCTTTTCTCGGCGAGGCTGGCGGGTAACTCCGTTTAAAGGTCAGAATATGGCACTGAATTCCTATGTCACAGCGGCCGGCGGAGAGATTGGTTACGCTCAAGCAGTGCAAGCTTGGGCTGCGGGCGTCGCACCTTGGGTAGAAATGAATCCGATTTTGCTGAAGCCACAAGGAGACATGACTTCTCAATTGATTGTCAAAGGCCGGGCGATCGCAAATGTGCGAGCATCTCAATATTACGAGCAGTATTTCGATATCGGCTGGCAAGCTATTCGGGAATCTTTAGAATTTCTCCGCCAAGAATTTGACATGATTGTGTGTGAGGGAGCCGGCAGCCCTGCTGAGATTAATCTCAAACACCGCGATTTAACAAATATGCGGGTAGCTAAATATTTAAAGGCTCGAACTTTGCTAGTAGTTGATATCGATCGCGGCGGTGCTTTTGCTCACATTATCGGTACTTTGGAATTACTCGATCCCGACGAACGGGCTTTAATTAAAGGATTCATTATTAATAAGTTCCGAGGACAAAAATCGATCTTAGATCCGGGCCTGACTTGGCTAGAAGAAAGGACGGGAATCCCGGTAGTTGGGGTGATTCCTTGGATAGACGAAGTGTTTCCCTCAGAAGATTCTCTCGATTTGCTTGATCGGCGTTCTCCCAATTCTCAAACCGACATAAATATTTCGGTCATCCGCCTGCCCCGAATTTCCAATTTTACCGACTTTGACCCCTTAGAGTCGGAAACTTCCGTCACCGTCAAATATGTCAGCCCAAAAGACCAGTTAGGCCATCCAGACGCCGTAATTTTACCAGGCTCTAAAACTACAATTTCCGATTTGCAGGTGCTGCGGCAAACAGGTATGGCAAAAGCTATTCAAAATTATTTAGTAGCTGGCGGTACAGTCATGGGAGTTTGTGGTGGCTTTCAGATGCTGGGACAAAGTATCACCGATAAAGAAGGGGTTGAGGGAGAAAGGGGAGAATTTCCAGGATTGGGGTTGCTACCTTTGAAAACTGCGATCGCACCGAACAAAATTGCCCGCCAACGAATCGTAACATCTAACTATCCGCAACCGGGTTTACCAGTTTCCGGTTACGAAATTCATCAAGGAAGAACGCAAATGCTAGAGTCAGATTTGACTCAACCGCTATTTGACGATGAGAGTTTAGGAATGGTCAACACTTCTCAATCCGTTTGGGGCACATACCTGCACGGCATCTTTGACAACGGAGCTTGGCGGCGAGCTTGGTTAAATCACTTGCGGCAGCAGCGGGGACTCCGCGCGTTGCCTACAGGTATTCCTAATTACCGAGAACACCGAGAAACTCTGTTAGACTCTCTAGCAGATACAGTGGAAAAGCATTTAGATATAAAGCATATTTTAGGTTAATTAGTTAACTGTTGACTGTTGACTGTTGACTGTTAACTGTTGATTATTGTTTATTAGAGTTGAGGTTCAAATTCAATGACAAAAGTTTGTTTTTTACCAGATAATGTGACAGTTGAAGCTGAACCAGGAGAGCTTTTGCTAGATGTAGCCAAACGTGCAGGGGTTTCTATTCCTACCGGCTGTCTCATGGGTTCTTGTCACGCTTGCGAAGTAGAAATTGATGGCGGAGATACGATTTGTGCTTGTATTTCCGGCATCCCTTCCGGGAAAAGGCAAGTGACAATTAATCTGTATGTTGACGCTACTTGGTAATTGGTCAGTTGTCAGTTGTCAGTTGGCAGTTGGTTGTTGGCATTAGTCATTAGTCATTAGTGATTAGTTAACAGTCAACAGTCAACAGTCAACAGTCAACAGCTAACACTGCCATATTCCCAATCTTAAACCTTTAATTCTTTTGCCATTCTTGCTGTTTCTTGCGAGCAGATTGCAGCCATTTTTGGGATTCGGGATAAACAGTTGTCCCGGGTTTGACCGATTCTAATTGATTGATAATTTCTTGCAATTGGCCGAGGGCGTATCCGGGATTTTGACGTGGAGAATTTACATTATTTTGCAAGGAAGCAAACAAGCTCTTAGCCTGGTTCAAAGCTTCCACTGACTCTCTCTCTGCTGTCAGTCGAATCTTTGTAGTGCCTAAATTATTTTGATATTCAGCTAGTTTTGTTTGAGCGTCAAGATAGCCCGGATTATCAAATGTAATTTGGCTGAGTCTCTCAATGGCAGCTTGCCACAAATCTGCTATTTTTTGCCAACTTTCTGCTGAATGGGGCGGTTTCTGGGATGCGACGGCGGCAGTTAAGGCAAATTCTTTTGCTGCTTCGATTAAGTTGTCGGCGCGCACGGAACCGGTGGCGACGCCTCCCATTGCTTGAAAGTCTCTTTCTGCTGCTTGGAGTTTTTTCTTAGCTGTTTCTCCGGCGAGGGTTTCTGCGGGAATTTGATTGAGTTGGTCGATCGCACTTTGCCAATTTACCGTCGCTTTTTGCCTGTCAGCGGCAGTTTTTGCTTGCTGATACTGCTGTTTCGCCGCGTTGAGAGTTTGTTCGGCTCGATCTAACTCAGTAAAAGCATTTTTTTGCTGGAAAATCTGAGCCTCCATCCGCCCGACATTTTTGCGGGCGGCTTGAAATTCATCGAGTGTAAACTGCCAACTGCAGCTAAAAAAAGAGCAGTACCTCTTTGGGTAATAGCCTAGGAACCACACGGGCAAGGCGTCAAGGTGTTTTTGAGCCTCTTTTGCTTTAATTTCGCCCAAGTCAAAATCAGCGACAGCAGTGGCTTTATTCACCAGTTGATCGGATTGTTCCACAAGGGCGATCGCCTGCCGGTAATTGTGATCCATACTCATAAAACTCGGCAGCAACAATATCGGCATTGTTTTCGCGACGGGCCAGCGAATCATCGGAAAAGGTAGATTAATCAGCCAAATTATCCCCGCAGCACTTCCCAACAAACTCCCAGCAAAGATGATTTTACCGAATAATCCGGGCGGGCGGTTGGCTTTAACGGCAGCTTTGAGAGCTTGTTCGCTGAATTGAGGAAATTCGTCTTTGAAGGTATCGCGGATTTCTTCTCTTGAGGCGAAAGTGCCGTTTTGCAAGCGTAATTTCTCCAACCGCTTGATTACCATCCGTCGGTAGACATCACCCGCTAGACTATCAGCCGCCGCGCACTTGTCAACTTCGGCCCGCAAAATTTCAAAAGCTCGATCGGTAAGACGCGCCATAAAACTCACCTATACCCTTTTAATTACTTTACAGGTTCCCCGTCACAATAATTGTTAAAATATATAAAGTTTATATCAAATAATCCGAGTTAATTTAATGCCGACTGCTTTAATCACTGGTGCTTCTGGCGGAATTGGTGCAGCCTTTGCCGCCGAATTAGCCAAACGCCAGCACAATCTAATCTTGGTAGCTCGTTCCGAAGACAAATTGCAGCACCTAGCGGCTAAACTGCAACAGGAATTCAATATTTTAGTCGAAATTATTGTTCAAGATTTGACCGCACCGGGCGCTGGAACTACTGTATTTGATACCGTGGTTCAAAAAGGTTGGACGGTGGATTTGTTGGTGAATAATGCGGGTTTTGGAGATTACGGTGTTTTTGCCGATCGCCCGCTTGACAAACAACTAAAAATGGTGCAACTAAATATTGTAGCATTAGTGGAACTATCGCACTTATTTTTGCAGGGAATGCGGCAGCGAAAATCAGGAAATATCATCAATGTTGCCTCCATCGCAGCTTTTCAACCGATGCCGTACTTGTCAATGTATGCAGCTACTAAAGCGTTTGTTTTGAGTTTCAGTGAAGCGCTTTGGGCTGAGAACAAAAATTTAGGAATTGGCGTTTTGTGCCTTTGTCCAGGGCCGACAGAATCGGACTTTTTGGCAGTAGCTGAATTTCCGAAATCAATGGCATCTAGCAGCGGACAAAAACTCGTTCCCGCAGCGGAAGTAGTGCGAGATGCTTTGAAAGCTTTAGACAAAAATGAGTCTAATGTTGTCACAGGGGGAATTCCCAATCAAATCATTGCAAATATGCCTCGATTGATGCCGCGAAAACTTTTTGTAAAGTCGGTAGAAAAGGTGTTTCGGCGTTAATTTTTTGCAGGAAAGCCAGCCCGGAACTCAAGTTCCGAGCTAATAGCAAAAGTCGGTTGAAATTGAGATATTGCACCATTGTCAAGAACCTGTTTGAGTACAGGCAAGATGCCTGTGCCACTAAAAAAATTAGGTATTGTGGGGTGGGCGTTTGAGGACAGGCAAGATGCCTGTGCCACTAAAAAAATTAGGTATTGTGGTGTGGGCGTCCCGCCCGCCTTTGAAAACTTATTGGCAGTGGTGCAAAATGTGAGTTATACCAATTCCCAGAATTACAAATATCGAGTTAACTGGACTCGATAGCGTTCCTTCTTAGTAACAGCAACTTCCCCAATTTCCAATCTTCCCTTGCCCGTAACAGCAATTAAATCTCCAGACTTGACATTATAACTAGCTTGAGTAACGTCTTTCCAGTTAACTCGCACGTCGCCACTATTAATTAAATCCGCCATTTTGCTACGAGACATTGCGAATCCAGCCGAGGCGACAGCATCCAATCTCATCGATGCTTCAACGGTGGTCATTTCTTTCTTTTTGGGTTCTCTAATTTTTAGTTCGCTCAACTCAATGCGCCGCGTTTGCACAGGAACCGATCGCACTTGCTGCAAACTCATCTCCAAATACTCTACCATCTCCGGCATGACAATGGCTTGCGCGCCGCGTTCTCCCAAAACAATTATATCGCCAGTTTTCTCCCGGACAATTCCCGTACCCAACATCGCCCCCAAAAAGTCGCGGTGAGAAGCTGTATCGAACAAGAAATTGCCAGCGATTTCTACTGCAGCAACGTTAACGCTAGCAGAGTCGATCGGGATTTCCGATCGGGCGATCGCAATTCTTTGTCTTTCAGCTTGCGGGTAGCCGCCCCAAGCCACTAATTCCACGTCTGTTAAGCGCTTAAATACCGTCAGAGTGTCCGCCAATTCCGGCGGCGACAGAAAATCAGTCAGAGTAACTTCCCAAGTTTTAATTGCTTGTTCCACTTGGTCGATCGCCCGCGCCACACATTCGCGATTTTCAATGCCTTTTAACAGTTCTTCTCTTTGTAACATCAGTCAATTTTAGATTCTAATTTGAAATTGCCCAAGCTTGCTGTAACTAAAAAGTCTACTTCTTTAACAGTCGCACTACTTTAATTATAGTCTAAAATCGTCAAATCAGGATATGATAAATTTTGTTGTTGGTAAAGCTGATTTGATTAACACGATCGTTGTAGCAAATTGTTTGTAGTGCGGACTTGGCTGATTGCGTTCAATCTACCGGATATCAGATTAATCAGCAATCGCGCATTGTCAAATTTTACAGTTTATTCTTAGTCTTCACCCGCAAATACAGCTCTTCCATCGCCTCAATAAACGAACCATCCTTGTGCCAAAACGGTGGAAAATCTCCCTGTTTCTTGACTACGATCGCACTTACCCCACTTGGCGCTGCCACCTCAATCGTCTGCGGTAATCGCTTCGCACCATGCCAAAACTCTTTCAGGCTGACCGTTTGCGCCTCACTGGCGATCGCCTGCGTGTAATAGGAATCCACCGCCACAGGGGCCGCTGCATCAGCCGTCAACTCCGCCGCCAGCGCCAAGCCTAAAGGCGTTTTTGCTAATTCGCGGTGCAGCACTTCCTTAGAAAGCCCCCGTAATTCAAACAGTAAAAATGGATCTTTGTCCAATTCGGCCGCCACCAAATAATAAACTCCGGCAATATGTTTGCAGGGATTGCTATAGTCTGGGCAAGAGCAAGTAGTCTTAAAGTCCTCGCGACTGCTGGGTAAAAGGTGCAATCCGAGGGGTGCAAAAGCCTTTTCAATATTGTCGGGCATTTCGTTGAGCAGCAGCCGAGAAATGAAGCTGGCTTTTGATGCCATTTGGGCGATCGCCACTTTCCACTTTGCCTGACTAATCGGCTCAAACTCAATTTTAGTTTTGTACAGAGGCTCCTTATAAACCCCAAAATAAGGATTAACCGAGCCTCTCACTTCTGCCATCACTAACCCATCATTAATTTTAAAGCTTTTTACCTTGTCATTCCGCGCATAGGAACGTCCCCGTCCGAGTCGCCCAGAATCGGTAAATTTTTCCAGCCCCTCGATAAATTTATTGCCCCACCAAGTCCGAGTAAATTGTGACATAAGCTGTTCTGCATTTAAATTGTATATTTCGATGACAATCAAAAATCCTCTCCCTCTCTCCCCCTCTCCCCCTCTCCCACTCTTATGTTGTTTCTCCTAATCTAGAACCGCATTTTTATTGAGCCTAATTAATTTTTTAAATGCCTCATTATCCAACTCAGTCAACCACGACTCATCCGCACCAATAATTGACCCTGCCAATTTCTTTTTGTCCTCAATCATTTGGTCAATCTTTTCTTCCAAAGTGCCAATTGCCACAAACTTATGCACAAACACATTTTTTTGCTGTCCGATCCGAAACGCCCGATCCGTTGCCTGATCTTCCACTGCCGGATTCCACCAGCGATCGAAATGGAATACGTGATTGGCTTTTGTCAGCGTAATTCCCACGCCGCCAGCCTTCAGTGACAGAATAAATACCGAAGGTTCAGACTCTGGATCTTGAAACTCTGAAATCATCCGTTCCCGTTTTTCGCGACTGGTTCCCCCGTGGATGTAGTAAGTGTTGTAATGTAGCGTTTGTTTAATGTATTTTTCCAACGCGCTTCCCAGTTCTGTAAACTGCGTAAATACCAATAAACTTTCGCCTTCTGCTTTGACTTCCTCTATCATTTCGATCAGCCGTTCCAATTTGTGCGATCGCTCTGGTGTAAACTCACTTTCATCTTGCAAAAACTGGCGCGGATGGTTGCAAATTTGCTTCAGCTTCAGCAGTGTCGCCAAAATCATCCCCTTGCGCTTCATCCCTTCCGTCGCGTCAATTTCTTGTTCTACCTCTTTGACGATCGCTTCATACAGCGAAGCTTGCTCGCGAGTGAGATTGCAGTAGAGTTTTTGCTCAACTTTGTCGGGGAGATCCTGAATAATCGACTTGTCGGTTTTTAGACGCCGCAGAATAAAAGGTTCTACTAATTTTTTGAGCGCTGCCGATTGCGTGCGATCGCTATTTTTTTGAATCGGGATCTCAAACAACTTCCGAAACTGCGCCTCTTTACCCAGATAGCCCGGATTGAGGAAATTAAAAATTGACCATAAATCCAGCAATCGATTTTCCACGGGTGTTCCAGTCAGCGCCAACCGATGGGTAGCAGGCAACTTTAAGATCGCCTTTGTTTGCGCCGCTTTCGGATTTTTAATATTCTGCGCTTCATCAATTACTAAGCGATGCCATTCTACACTGCTCAACAGCTTCTCGTCTTTGCGCGCCAAAGTAAACGAAGTAATCAACATATCGCAATTTTGGACGGCGGCTTTAAATTCCTTGGCATCTTGCAAGCGCCCAGGGCCGTGGTGAATCAGCGATCGCAATTCTGGAGCAAACTTTTCCATTTCCTTTTGCCAATTGCCAACTACGGAAGTGGGCGCAATTAACAGCGTGGGTAGAACCGCATTTTCAGTCTTTTTAGGAGTAGATAAAACTTCTTCCCGTTCTTGCAATAATCGAGCAATTACCTGAGCCGATTTACCCAAACCCATATCGTCGGCAAGACAGCCATTTAATCCTAGACTTTCCAAATAACTCAACCAAGAAACGCCTCGTTTTTGGTAATCCCGTAGCTTGCCCTGAAACTTTGCTGGATCTGCAATTAACTCTAACCGACTCTTATCGTTCAACTTCTCCAACATATCCGATAAAGCCCGATCGCGCTCCACCTCCAACTGTTCGCTCGCTTCTCCTTCTGCCGTCAACTTCATAAAGTCAATCAGGCTTAAATCGGGGTTTTCTTGGCGATGTTTTTTCCAAAACTCCAACATCTCCTGCATCTTGTCTTTGTCCAGTTCCATCCATTGTCCTCGGAACTGCACCAGCGGTGTTTTGCTATTTACTAACGCCTGCCATTCTTGTTCGCTAACCCGTTCACCCCCGATCGCCAATTCATACTGGTATTCCACCAAGGAGTCTGCCGAAAACAATCCCTTACCCTTGATTGCAGCGCTCTTGCTGCCCTTCCCTTTGACTTGCAGCCGAATCTTCGCCCGCTGTCGTCCCTTCGGCGTCCACCAAGCGGGGACAATCACTTTATATCCGGCATCTTCTAATACCCAAGCGGACTCGCTGAGGAAGGTGAAGGCATCATCTAAGCTGAGGGAAATGTTAACCGGTTTGTCGGTTTCTAGCCCTTGCCAAAGTTGGGGATAAATGCGGGCAGCGTAGCCGAAATTTGTCAGCAAATGTTGCTCAAAGTTGTCGCCGAATTGTGTTTGCAACTGTTTTTGTTGAGTCGATCGCGATCGCCAATAATCCTGCAACGGCATCCGCAGAGATGGGTCTTTTTTCGCAGCCACCTGAAACTCTAAAACCCAAGGCTGTTCGGGGTTTTCGGGGGATTGTAGTTGAAAGCAGAGGGAGAATGAGTCAGCGGCTTGATTGCGCGTAATGCGATCGCGCCAAGTCTGCCATTGCCGATATTGCTCTAGGCTGACTCCCTTGATTCCTGGTTTTTGGTTGAGGCAAATTTCGAGTAAAGAACCCGCAATCTTATTTTCAAAACTTGCTGGGATGGGGGTTTGAGTGACAATTGCTCTAAGCGAACACTCTGAAAAATGCCGCAGCAACCGTTCGCGATCGTAGAACTTTGGTGTATCTTGTAGCTGGATCTTCCGAAAACCGGACACACAAACTAAAGGCATCCATTCAACATAGCGTTGTAAATCAGTTTCGTACTGTGTTGAAACAATTTCCCATCCCGGATAAATCTCAAAGCTGGGTGCAATTTTGGCAGGTGTTTTTGGAGTTTTTGCAGTTGTTTTGGTTTTTGTCTCGCCCGCTTTCTTACGCCCGCGCGTGGCTTTCTCAGCGGGTTCGGATGTTTCGATGGGTGCGATCGGAGCAGTTTCTCGATAGCGCAACGCCGGAATATAATGATCTTTCAGAACAATTTGCTTAAAAAATTGGGTGTAGTGATACCAAAATAGCAAGTCTGAACCAAACTGAACTTCTGCTAAATCGTAGAGGGCAAAAAAATGCAGATCGTTCAATACTTTAGTCAAAGTGTGGGTGGCGATGGACACACAATCAACTTCCCAATACTCCAACTCAAATGTTTCGGGTAACTCTGTCTCTAAATATCGCGCTAACTCTAAAGATGGTAACGGCTGGTTATCGGCAGTGGGGAGTAAAAAATACCTAGGGGCGATCGCGTATTCTAGCCCCATCGCACTTGTATTGCTGACTGGTGGCAGTTGAATCCCGGCTTCTTTCGTTAGAAACTCTCTTAACTGTGCCGTCTTCAGTTGTCGGGGATGAACCTTAGCAGGCTGTTTTTTCTTTTGAGTGGTTTCAACCCACAGACAAAAAGTTCCACCTTGAACAAAACTTTCTTCTGTTTGAGGAATCCAAGTGCCGTGGAGGATTTTCATAGGTCATACCAAACGCAACCTTTGGCAGCCTATCATATCATGAATGAGTGGGAAAAGATAACTGCCTCCAAATATTACACAAGTTGAATGTCAACAGTTAACAGTTAACCGTCAACTGTTAACAAACACATAACTAAGTCTCTGTATAACCTTGGATATTTTCCGGTTCAAACTGCCGCAAAATATTCGCAGCTTTCCCAGTCAAATCATCAGTACCCTTAACCGCAATCAAAAACTTGCCCGCATTCAAACGGTTGCGGTAGGGCAAAGCATCGCCGCTACCAAAAGCCATACCGCCCGCGCCTCCAACAAAAACACTGCCCATCGCAGCGGCGATCGCACCGAGTACGCCACCGATCGCGTGATCGCCAATTTCCCCCGCCCAAGCGAAAGTTTTCAACTCAGTCATGAGACTGAAAGTAACGCCAGCAATAAAGCCAAAGGGAATCAGCCAAATAGCCATGAGTTTAGCTTGTTTCTTCGCTTGCTGGTTAGGGTCGATCAAGCCAAATTCATCAGCAGTTTTGTAGCCGCGGCCCAAAATGCTCACTTGCTTCATAGGCAAGCCTTCTTTTTCCAGAGCACAGTAGGCAGCTTCGGCTTGAATTCGATCGGGCAGTACGGCGATAAGATAATTCATTGACGACAATTCCTGATAGTTAGGTTCAGATACCCGGAATTCATTATAGCCTGAAAAGACATACTAGCTAAGCAGTTGAGGGATTTCCAGACTTCTGCCAAGTCCGATCGCCCGCAAAGCTAAAATATTTCATGCAAAAAACGGCCGACCTTGACCGAATACAGATACAATTCAAACTGCACAAAGGCAAGCTTGAGCTGAGCTGTTAGATACTGCTCTAAGTCTAAGTCTCAACTTTGAGCTCGCCAACGCTCGGCCTATTTTTAACTATTGCACTCAATTGCTTGCTATGCCTAAAGTTCTAGTATCCGATCCGATCGACCAAGCCGGAATTGACATCCTCTCCCAAGTCGCGCAAGTTGACGTAAACACAGGACTCTCAGCCGAACAACTGGTAAAAATTATTCCAGATTACGACGCTTTAATGATCCGTTCTGGCACCCAAGTTACCAAAGAAATCATAGAAGCCGGGAATTCACTCAAAATCATCGGCAGAGCCGGCGTCGGCGTAGATAATGTCGATGTACCCGCCGCTACCCGCAAAGGAATTGTAGTCGTCAATTCCCCCGAAGGCAACACGATCGCCGCCGCCGAACACGCGATCGCCATGATGCTCTCGATGTCCCGCCACATCCCGGAAGCTAACGCATCCGTCAAAGGTGGTAAATGGGAACGCAACCGCTTTATCGGCGTAGAAGTTTACAAAAAAACCCTCGGCATCGTCGGTTTGGGCAAAATCGGCTCGCACCTCGCCACCGCAGCCAAAGCAATGGGCATGAAACTGCTGGCCTACGACCCCTTCATCTCCACCGAAAGAGCCGAACAGTTGGGCTGTCGCTTGGTAGAACTAGAACTGCTGATGCGCGAATCCGACTACATCACCCTGCACATCCCCAAAACGCCGGAAACCCTGCACTTAATTAACGCTGAGGTGCTGTCGAAAATGAAGCCCACGGCCCGGATAATTAATTGCGCTAGAGGTGGCATCATCGATGAAGCAGCCCTGGCAGAAGCGATAAAATCAGGCCAGATTGCCGGTGCAGCGATCGATGTTTACGAACACGAACCGCTCGAAGCTGATTCTCCGCTGCGGAATGTCGGCCAAAACATCGTGCTAACGCCCCACTTGGGAGCATCCACAGCGGAAGCTCAGGTGAATGTGGCGATCGACGTTGCCGAACAAATTCGCGATGTACTGTTGGGATTGCCGGCGCGATCGGCTGTCAACATACCCGGCATTTTCCCAGACTCGATCGAAAAACTCAAACCCTACCTGCAACTCGCCGAAACCCTCGGCAACCTCGTCAGCCAGCTAGCCGGAGGCCGAGTCGATTACCTCAACGTTCAACTCCAAGGCGAATTGGCCAGCAACCAAAGCCAACCCGTAGTCGTCGCCGCCCTCAAAGGCCTGCTCTCCCAAGCCCTGCGAGAGCGCGTTAACTACGTCAACGCCAGCATTGAAGCCAAAGAACGCGGAATTCGCGTCGTCGAAACCAGAGACGCCTCAATTCGCGACTACACAGGCTCTCTGCGCCTCTCCGCCAAGGGAACTCTCGGCGAACACACCGTGACAGGTGCAGTGCTCGGCGAAAGCGAAATTCGGATTACCAGTGTTGACGATTTCCCAGTCAACGTTTCCCCCACTCACCATATGCTGTTTACCCTGCACCGCGATATGCCGGGGATTATTGGCAAAATTGGTTCCCAATTGGGCAGTTTTAATGTCAATATTGCCAGTATGCAGGTAGGCCGTAAAATCGTGCGAGGCGATGCGGTGATGGTTTTGAGCCTTGATGACCCTCTACCAGAAGGGATACTGGCCGAGATCCTAAAAGTTCCGGGAATTCGGGATGCTTACACAGTAAATCTTTGACGGATTTTGGAGTTTAGATTTTGGATGCCAGGGCTGATAATTGGTAATGGGTAATTGGTCATTGGTCATTGGCAAGAAAGCGGGAATTTTTCTATTAGCCAATCCTCCTTCTTCATTCCCCAGTTCCCAGTCTCCAGTTCCCCTGGCCCCATCTAAAATCTAAAATCTAAAATCTAAAATCGTTATGGCACATAGCTGGTGGGAAATTAGAATTCTTTGCGATCCGGCGCTGGAAGATATCATCTTTTGGCGTCTGGAACGATTTAACTGTCGGGGAACTGCTACGGAGCTCAAAAGCAATTCTTGCCTGATGTCGGCTTATTTGCCCGAAGAACAGGCAGGATTGCTGGATTTGGCTGCTCTGTCTCTATGGCTGCGTCAAGATGCTCTGTGTGCAGGTTTGCCCCTACCTGCGATGCAGTGGGATTTGATTGAAGACGAAGACTGGGGCAGCACTTGGAAGGAGCACTGGCAGCCTCAAGAAGTGGGCGATCGCTTTTTAATTAATCCGGCCTGGCTGCCCCTACCAACTGATACAGATCGCCTCATTTTGCGTTTAGATCCCGGTGTGGCCTTCGGTACTGGTGCTCACGCTACTACTCAACTTTGTCTGGAGTCGCTGGAAATGCGTCTCGGTTTTGATGACAGCAAGTACGTAGTTGCCGATATCGGCTGCGGATCTGGTATTTTGTCGATCGGCGCTGTGTTGTTGGGCGCTACAAAAGTTTATGCTTTGGATACCGATCCTTTGGCAGTGCGATCGACCATTAGTAACAGACAACTCAACCGCGTTAATTCTCAACAGTTGGTTGCAGAGCTCGGAAGTATCGATCGTTTGAAAGAAATGGTCGATGAGCCGATCGACGGTTTGATCTGCAACATTTTAGCAGAAGTAATCATTGATTTAATCCCGCAGTTCACTGCAATTAGCAAACCCACTACTTGGGCCGTGCTCAGCGGCATTTTGCTAGAACAAGCTAAGCCAATTGCTGACACTCTCGAACAGCACGGCTGGATTGTGGCTACTCTGTGGAAGCGCCAAGATTGGTGCTGTTTTAATATTCGGCGTAGTTAACAATATGGTAATTCCTAATTCCTAATTCCTAATTGGTAATTTTGAGTTCATGTTTCATCTTTGGGCAGTGAATTTAAATAAATCTCGTACCTGAAAATAAACCGCGCCAGCCCAGTAAAAAGCATTCACCAAAATCAACAACGTTTTTCCAGCATAAGAATTAACCAAACCAAAAACGCGGTAACTTGACAGCAGCACTAACAACATTTCCACCAAAGAAACAATTGACCCGTAGTGCTTCCTATCCCAATAAGAAATCGGACTGATAAAACGGTAATTGCTGAACGGAAAAAAGTGTCGGTGAGCGTCGTCATTGTGGACAGGCAAATCTCCCAGAGAGTGCAGGATCATGCTAATAAATAGAATTTGCACGCTTTGCCAGCCGAAGTAATAAGCAATTAGCCAACCAATAACCGCAAGGGGAATTGAATGAAACAGAGCCACAATATTTTGCACAAAAGGCTCATAATATGCTTTTGACCAAATTGTAGCTGCAGGCAAGCGAGCAATGTATTTCGCCCAAAAGTAAAATAAAAATATCGGAATATCCGGCAAAATTCCGCCGATCGCGATAATGAGATTAGCTTGCGGCAGTTGCGGTTTGCCGAGAATTGCGAGATTGATAATAGCGTGGCTGGGAGTCTTCATCAGTAGGGTGCGTCAACTAGGATTATTTTATTCATAATGAATCAGATATTAACTGACGCACCCTACGTGTGAGATAATTGGCTCGTACTACAAGAAAGGTTGCACTCGATCGATCAACTGCGCCGCTTGCATCACACCCTCAATTCGATCGACCTCAGCGCCATTTTTGAACAACACCAAAGTCGGCAAAGCATAAATGTGATGCTGCGACGCCAACTGTTCGTACTTATCCGTGTCAATTTTGACAACCATCAGCTTGTCTTTCATCTGACCACTCACTTGCTCCAAAATCGGTGCCATCATCTGACAAGGCCCGCACCAAGTAGCGTAAAAATCTACCAACACCGGCAAGTCAGAGCCGGATACTAACTCCTCAAAACTGCTGAACTGTTTTTGAACTGCCATAAGACAAAATAATTTTTTGGGTTCTGGCTCGATTTTAGTGCAAAATTCTCTGGTAGATTGCGAGGATACAATTATGGAATTATTACCAGAGACTTTTCAGAGATTGCGGGGTCAAGTTGCTGTCGTGACCGGTGCGTCGCGGGGAATCGGCCGCGCGGTTGCTTTAACCCTAGCAGCAGAAGGCGCTAAAGTCGCCGTCAACTATGCCAGTTCGAGTGCTGCTGCTGATGAGGTGGTAGCAGAAATAGTCGCTGCTGGAGGAGAAGCTGTGGCGCTTGCAGCAGATGTCTCGAAAACTGACCAAGTAGATTTACTCACCAGTAATGTCATGGAAAAATGGGGACGGATTGACATTTTGGTGAACAATGCCGGTATTACTCGCGATACTTTGCTGCTGCGGATGAAGTTGGAAGATTGGCAAGCGGTAATTGATTTGAATTTAACTGGCGTGTTTTTGTGTGCGAAAGCTGCGAGTAAAATCATGCTGAAACAACGAAGCGGCCGAATTATTAATATTGCTTCGGTTGCTGGACAAATGGGCAATCCCGGACAGGCTAATTACAGTGCGGCGAAAGCTGGGGTAATTGGGTTTACTAAAACTGTGGCGAAAGAGTTGGCGAGTCGCGGGATTACTGTGAATGCAGTTGCACCGGGTTTTATCACTACAGATATGACTAAGGATGTCAAGTCTGATGAGATTTTGAAGTATATTCCGCTGGGGAGATATGGGGAAGTCGAGGAAGTTGCGGGGATGGTAAAGTTTTTGGCGGCGGATGCGGCGGCGGCTTATATTACGGGGCAGGTTTTTAATGTGGATGGGGGGATGGTGATGGCTTAGGATTTGGGTTTTTTTTAACCGCAGATATTGCACAGGCAAGATGCCTAGATATCGCACAGGCAAGATGCCTGTGCCACGATGAAAGCGGATATCTGCGGTTAATAATTATTTTAGGGCGGCACGCAACTGACTGAGGACTTTTTGGTATTTTGCAATGCGTTGAAAATCTGCCTCTGTTGGATTGGCGATGCGACGCAGATCGAGGTTATGAGTAACATCAGCGATTTTGACTCGCAGTGCGATCGGGTTGGCAATCACACGTTCTAAATAAGCTGCATAAGCTTCTCCTTCTATTTTGGTAATCGCCTCGATCGCCGAGACTAACACTTCAGGAAAACCTTCGGTTCTAAGTTGCTCAAGTGTAAGTTCAGAATCTTCTACCGCATCGTGTAGAACCGCTACGATTTTCTGCTCTAGAGAATTTACATTTTCCATCACAAATAGCGGATGAGCGAGATAGGGGTTGCCTGCCTTATCAACCTGTCCCTCATGAGCTTTTGCTGCGATCGCGATCGCTCGTTGTAGTAATGATTGGTAATCTGAATTCGTATTTGACAACATAGTAAAGAAGTTCTCTATTAAAGTTTCAGTCCCCTCGCGGGGAAAAGGTTTTGTGGGAGTTTTTATTTTAAATATTCCTGCAACAATTTCCAAGCCATTTGAGTACCTTCCCCGGCGTTGACTTTTTCAAAATCTACATCTTTTCTCAAAACTACCAAACCCACACCCATTGGTGACAAGTTAAGGCTCAAAGCCAGTTGTCAAGGGGATTTTCGGAGGTAGCTCAAAGAAAAAAGGTTCTCC
>NZ_JAUBQW010000060.1:0-35382 GCF_036701485.1 Microcoleus sp. Pol11C3
CTTGGTTGATTGCTCGACTTGGGGGTTGGTCTGGTTATAGTTCTCAGAGACCTCCCGGAATGCCTACCCTTGTTCATAGACTCCGACAGTTTGAATCCATCTTTTTGGGATGGAAACTAGCTCAGAATCAACTTGTGTGTACACGGTAGCTTAATAAGGGGGGGACAGGAAGTAGATCCCACGTTTGCAGGGGAAAGAAGAGGAGACGGCAGTGCCGTTTCCCTACAAATAATTGGGCGATAGTTACATATTTCGTGCATGAAAATTGAGGATTTTGCGGTAGGGAAACGGCAATGCCGTGTCCTCTTTTCCTCCGCCAGTCTTCTCGCTTACCCGGCAGTCCGCCAGGGAATGAATTCCACGGGGCTTATAGCGAAAGTCCTCTGAAAGAGGACTGAAGAAGAACTCATTAGTCCTCTTTCAGAGGACTTTCGCTTTGAGGCAGGGGTTTCATTCAACCCTTGCCGGACTATCGGGTAGGCGCAAGGACTGTCGGACTGTGGGACTGTCGGTTTAACGTGTTGGTTGACACCTCCAAGCACAGCCGTGTCCCTACAGATTTCCCAAAAAAATGTAACGAGTTGTAAAGTATAATTAAACCGAAGCGAACAAAGAGGCCAAGTAGTATCAAATGCGAGTTGCGATCGCCGGAGCAGGCTTAGCAGGACTTTCCTGCGCTAAATATCTTACCGACGCGGGCCACACCCCGATAGTTCTAGAAAGTCGGGACGTACTCGGCGGCAAAGTAGCCGCCTGGAAAGATGCAGATGGCGACTGGTACGAAACCGGCCTCCACATCTTCTTCGGTGCATACCCGAATATGCTGAAACTCTTCAAAGAACTTGACATCGAAGACCGGCTGCAATGGAAAGAGCACTCGATGATTTTCAATCAGCCGGAAACCCCCGGAACCTATTCCCGCTTTGACTTTCCCGACCTTCCGGCTCCCTTCAACGGCGTCGCAGCCATCCTGAGCAACAACGATATGCTCACTTGGCCGGAAAAAATCCGCTTCGGTATAGGTTTGATTCCGGCGATGCTTCAGGGTCAAAGATACGTCGAAGAAATGGACAAATACTCGTTTTCCGACTGGCTGAAAAAGCAAAACGTCCCCCCCAGAGTCGAAAAAGAAGTATTCATCGCTATGTCCAAGGCGCTCAACTTTATCGACCCCCACGAAATATCTGCAACCATACTGCTGACTGCCCTCAACCGCTTCTTGCAAGAGAAAAACGGCTCGAAAATGGCCTTTTTAGACGGTTCCCCCACAGAGAGGTTGTGTCAGCCGATGGTAGACTACATAACTGAGCGCGGCGGTGAAGTACGGCTGAATGCACCCATCGGGGAGTTTTTGCTCAACGATGACCACACGGTGCGCGGCTTCCACATTCGGGGAGTAAAAGGGGCAGAGTCAGAAATTCTGACGGCCGATATTTACGTTTCTGCGATGCCGGTTGACCCGCTGAAGTTGATGATGCCGAAACCTTGGGGCGAAATGGATTATTTCAAACAGCTCGAAGGTTTGGAGGGAGTACCCGTCATTAATGTACACTTGTGGTTCGATCGCAAGCTAACTGAAATCGACCATTTGCTGTTCTCCCGATCGCCCCTGCTAAGCGTCTACGCCGACATGAGCAACACCTGCCGCGAATATGCCAACCCAGACAAATCAATGCTGGAACTGGTTTTAGCACCGGCCAAAGACTGGATAGGCAAATCTGACGAAGATATCGTCGCAGCCACAATGGTCGAGTTAGAAAAACTCTTTCCCGATCAAATCCCAGAACCCGCCAAACTGCTCAAATATCACGTAGTCAAAACCCCACGTTCCGTCTACAAAGCCACTCCCGGACGCCAGCAGTGCCGTCCCACACAAACAACTCCGATTAGCAATTTCTATCTAACGGGGGATTATACGATGCAGCGTTATCTTGCGAGTATGGAAGGTGCCGTGCTTTCTGGTAAGCTGACAGCGCAGGCTATTTCAACGGCCAATAACCAATGAAAAATTAAGAATTTTTCATAAAGACGTAAAAAATCTCCCGTTTTTTAAACGGGGGAGTGTCAATTCTAATCTTTAAATTTCTTATTCTCGGATGCTGCAACTGTCAAAACTCCAGTGCATGAGAACTCTGGCCTCTTTGGATGAATCCTACGAACTGTGCCGCCAAGTCACGGCGAGTTATGCCAAAAATTTTTATTTAGGCACTCAACTCATGCCGGAAGCCAAGCGTCGGGCGATTTGGGCGATTTACGTCTGGTGCCGCCGCACCGACGAACTCGTAGACGGGCCGGGTTCTGATGCAACGACCCCTGAAACCCTCAATCTGTGGGAAAAACGCCTAGAATCTGTGTTTGCCGGCCATCCTCACGACGACTACGACGTAGCGTTGGTGGATACCCTGTCTCGTTTCCCGATCGACATTGGGCCGTTTCGAGAGATGATTGCGGGCCAGCAAATGGACTTGTACCGTAGCCGCTACGAAACTTTTGAAGAGCTCAATCTTTACTGTTATCGAGTAGCGGGTACTGTAGGGCTGATGTCGATGTCTGTCATGGGTGTAGGCGAATCGAGCTCCGCTGCTAACTGGAATTGGCACTGGGGGAATAGAATTCCCAAAGAAGAAGCCATCTCCCTCGGTATTGCCAAGCAGTTGACTAATATTCTGCGCGATGTCGGAGAAGACGCCCGCCGCGGCCGCATTTACATTCCTTTAGAAGACTTAGCCTTGTTTAACTACACTGAAGAAGATTTATTCAACGGTGTAATTGACAACCGCTGGCGGGAATTGATGCGGTTTCAAATTCAGCGAGCTCGCAAATTATACGCCAGCGCCGAGCCCGGAATTAAAGTGCTCAGTCCCGATATCCGCTGGACTGTTTGGGCGGCTACAATGCTGTACAGCAGAATCTTAAATGCGATCGAACGCAATCAGTACGATGTTTTCCAGAAGCGGGCTTATGTTAGCAATTCTCAGAAACTGCTGTGTCTCCCCACCGCTTGGATGAAGTCAAAAGTGCTTTAGCCGCAGGCAATTTTGCTGGCGATTCGGCAACGGGTAAGGGGTATTTGTCAAGTTACAAATTATATGATGTCCAGCAAATTGCATATGAGGTTTGTGGGGATGCGCTAGTGCCGTGTCCCTAACTTTTGTGGGTTAATTTAAGTCAAATTATAAGTCAAATTAGTGGAGTAGCGGGCGGAATTTTCAATTGGGCGATCGGACTTTCCAACAATTGCTTTTCCTGCTGGAGTTTGGCTTCTAAATTTTGAATTTGTTCTCGGCGGGCTTCAACTTCGATCGAGCGGCGAGACAATTCTTGACTCTGCAAAGTGAGAGATTGCCGCCAATCTTCTGCTTTCTGGGCTTCTTCCTGCAAAAAATCGGGAGTAAAGCCTGTTGTTAAATATTTTTCAACTAATTGTAGTACCCAGTTGGTAGCTTCTTGAATATTTACAACCTGGTTATTTTCGCCAATATCTGCTAATACTAAAATCCCTTCATTTAAGACATTAGTTGCAGAGTTAATTGGATTTTGAGCAAAATCTTTCGGTAATGTCAAGAAACTTTCTTCACTAAGAATAGCCCAAGTATCATTAGAATTTTGGCAAGCTAGCAATTGCAGACTTATCTCGCCTAAATTTTCCTGATTTTGTACTTTGGCTAAATATAGCATAAGGGTTATTAGTTAGTAGTTAGTTATTAGTTATTAGTTATTCATAACTGGTAATTGGTAAAAACAGCTATCCGTGTATCCGTGCATTCCGCGTCCTGCTATTGGTAATTGATAATTGTAGGATTTGCGCTCTCGTAGGGGCGGGTTTTACAAACAATTTATGCTTGAAACTAACTATTTCGTAAACCCGCCCCGGCCACAGTCAACAGTCAACTGTCAACTCTTAAAACAACTTTAGCCGATCGCGCAAAATCTCCGCCTGTTTTTCTGCTTCCGCCAAAGCATCCCTCGCCCCCTGAACCACATCAGGAGTAGCCTTATCCACAAACTTCTGGTTAGTCAAGCGCGCCGCAGTATGCTTAATTTCAGCTTCCACCTTGCTCAACTTCTTCTCTAATTTAGCACGCAAAGCCGCCAAATCTACCACCCCAGCCAGAGGAATCAATACTTGCACGGTACCCACAACCCCAGCAATTGTCTGTCCCAAATCTGCATCCAAACTAGCAGTTACGGTCAGATTTTCGACTTTTGCCAAATCCTGAATGTAAACACCTCCGTCTGAGATTATTTGGCGTTCTTTCTCGCTTTCGCTTTGCAAAATCGCCGTCACCTTCACACTGGGTTTGATATCCGAATCTGCCCGCAAATTGCGAATAGTACGAATAGTACCAAACAATAACTCAAATTGCTGTTCTAACTCTGGATCAATTAGCGAGATATCGGGTTCAGGATAAGCTTGCAAAGCCAAACATTGATTATCACCTGTTTGAGTCAGAGTGTGCCAAATCTCCTCAGTAATGTGTGGCATAAAAGGATGCAGTAGTTTCAGAATCCCTTCCAACACAAAAGCAAAAGTTTGCTGTGCCACTTTTTTAGAATTTGGTTCAGCATCCTGTTGCAAGCGAGACTTGACTAACTCAATATACCAGTCACAGAAATCGCCCCAAATAAACTCATAAAGTCCCTTCGCCGCTTCCCCCAAACCGTAATTTTCCAAACAATTGCGGCTTTGTTGCACAACTTGATAATAGCGAGAAAGAATCCAGCGATCGCACAATTCCCAACCATCTTCTCCAGAAGGATTTCCCAACTGCTGCGGAGTCTGTCCATCCAAATTCATCATCACAAACCTGGCGGCATTCCACAACTTATTAGTGAAATTCCGCGAAGCTTCCACAGATTTCGATTCATCCGTTTTGCGATCGTACTCCATGCGAATATTTTGACCGGCCCCAACCACTTCCTTAACCAAAGTGTAGCGCAAAGCATCAGTACCGTACTTGCTAATCAACAGCAGTGGATCAATACCGTTATTTTTACTCTTAGACATTTTTTGACCGTTTTCATCCAACACCAAACCGTGAATGTAAACAGTATCAAAAGGCATCTTTTCAGTAAAATGTCCGGCCATCATCGTCATTCTAGCAACCCAGAAAAAGATGATATCAAAACCCGTTACCAAAGTAGTTGTCGGATAGTAAAACTCCAAATCTTTAGTTTCGTCAGGCCATCCCAGAGTTGAGAAAGGCCACAACCCGGACGAAAACCAAGTATCCAATACGTCTGGATCTCTTGCTAGTTCGACATCCTGGCCAAACTTACCCTTAGCTTTTTCCCTAGCTTCAGCTTCAGTTTTCGCCACTACAAACGGCGTTGTGTCAGTAATTTCGCCGTTAGTTTCGCTAACAGCATACCAAGCCGGGATTTGGTGTCCCCACCACAATTGTCGGGAGATACACCAATCCTTTAGCTTCACCAACCAATCGCGATAAACCTTTGTCCATCTGTCAGGAACAAAGACTGGTGAGTTATTTTGGTCTAATTCTTTTAAAGCACGTTGAGAAAGAGGATCTATCTTGACAAACCATTGCGTAGATAGCAACGGTTCGACGGGGACTTTGCCGCGTTCGCTGTAGGGAACAGTATGCTTATAATCTTCTATTTTAACCAACACTCCGTCAGTTTCTAACCGCTGCACCACATTTTTTCTGGCAACAAATCGGTCTTGTCCCTGAAACTCTCCGGCATTTTCATTTAAAGTGCCGTCCTTATTCATAATATTAATAAACGGCAAATTGTGACGCTTACCCATCTCGAAGTCATTCGGATCGTGGGCGGGAGTTACTTTGACACAACCAGTTCCGAAAGTGGGATCGACAAACTCATCAGCAATGATGGGAATTTCGCGATTTGCGATCGGCAAAGTCACAGTTTTACCGATAAGATGCTTGTAGCGATCGTCCTGTGGATTCACCGCCACCCCAGTATCGCCCAACATCGTTTCCGGCCGAGTCGTCGCCACCTCCAAATAACCAGAACCGTCCGTCAAAGGATAGCGGAAATGCCACAAATGGCCCTCAACTTCCTGCTGGTCTACCTCCAAATCCGACACAGCAGACTGACTAGCCGGACACCAATTCACCAAGTAATTGCCGCGATAAATCAGCCCCTCATCATACAGGCGGACAAACGCTTCTAAAACCGCAGCGGATAAGCCTTCATCCATCGTAAAGCGTTCACGCGACCAATCGACAGACACGCCCAAACTGCGTAATTGATTAGTAATAGTATTGCCCGATTCAGCTTTCCACTCCCAGGCCCGTTCCAAGAATTTTTCTCGGCCTAAATCGTGGCGAGTTTTGCCTTCAGCTTTGAGTTGCTTTTCGAGAATAGTTTGAACCGCGATACTAGCATGATCCGTTCCCGGCAACCACAGGGTATTACGTCCAGTCATGCGGTGATAGCGGACGAGGACATCAATCAGCGTCTCTTCAAAAGCGTGTCCCATGTGGAGACTGCCGGTCACGTTGGGCGGCGGAATGACTACGCAGTAAGGTTCGCCGCCTTTTTCGGGGTCAGCTTTGAAGATTTGGTTGTCTTCCCAGTATTTTTGCCATTTCGCTTCGGTGGCTTGGGGGTCGTATTGGGGCGGTAGGTTTGCAGTCATGGTGGCTTCGGAGTTTGATCTTATTTAAGATTGTGCCATAGAAGGGAGGAGAAGAGTTTTGAACCGCATCGGCGTCAGAGGCAGAGGGAAGAGCGATATTCAAGGTGGGGCGGGTTTACGTTAAAATGAAGGTAAAATTAAAAGGTTTGATGGCATTATGAATGTAGCAGCACTTCGACATCAAATCGATCGATGGCTCGATCGACTCTCTCCAGAACATCTGGCATTAGTTGCGAGTTTTATAGAGTTTCTAAGCCAAAAGCAACGTCAGGGGGTAATCATTTCGCAAAATAATCTCCCAGAGGTTTTCTCAGCAGAAATCCAAGAGATGCCTCCTGCTAATTCTTTTAGTATTCCAGAACCCTCAGAAATTGACGGAGAGGGCCAATCTAAAGCAGCGCTTCTACAAGATTTTCGGCAAGCTTGGCACGAAGCCATGACTGGGCAAACCATTTCGGTTGCTCAAATGTGGGAAGGAATTGAAGAGGTTTCGACATCTTCAGTGATTAAATCCTTTTAATATCTTATTTGAGAGAAATCCCTAATCCAAAACCCCCATTCTATCGGAGAAAGCCACGATTTGGCAGAGAAATCGGTTGGTTTTTTGCCTTAGTCCTACTGGTAAAACAACTTGCAATAATTAAGTATCGCAATGAATAACAGTTATCAAACTCCAGGAATTGCGTTTTTTGTTCTCAAACTCAAACAAAAAATTCTAGTTTGTAGGCGGGGTTTAACATAGTTTAGCAACACGGGCGACTGCTATACCTCGATTACTTCACCTCCTTATAATCCACGCCATAACTCGTATCTCTCCCCGACAAATACGTCGTTTTCCCCGTTAAAGTCTCCAGAGTTTTTTTCGTTTCAGCCGAAGTAATTGTATTCAACGGTACACCCAACTTGCTAGCCAAACCAGCCGCCACGCCCACACCTTGTCCTTGATAAATATTTACCGTCGCAATTCGCCCGACAGATACCGCCATACCGACATAACCGGACGATCGCCCGACAATTGCTAAATTCTTGACTTTGCTAGCCAAAGCACTTTCTATCCCGAAATTATACACTGGCAGCGGCGGAACTCTTGCAGATAAATTCTTAATTCCGCCCCGCACATCGAAATCGTAGGAAAAACTGCCGATCGACTTTTCGGGTACTGTTCCCCCTTTGATAATCTCCTTCCCCGTCAGCGGATCTACCACATCGCGAACGTTCAAAGTTTGCCTGATATAAACCTCGTCTGGAATAAATACTCTCACATCTTTACCAGACTTCTTTTGTAGCCACTGTTGGAGATATGACATTTCTTTAATCATCTCAGGAGTCGGTTTTCTGCCGTTAGCTTCCATCTTCATGATTTGGTCAACTTGGTATTTAAACAGAAACCCGTTCCAGGAAAGCACATTTTTGTTATAAAGGCAGACATTGCCTTTATCAAAAAAGAATCCTTTATTTTGACTAAATGGCAGATTTCTGTCTATGTGATAGGCGGCGCCTATGGCTACGCTTCTGATATCGTAACCGTCTGTATATGGCTGATAAATCGTACTCAAGAAATTCCTCATCCAGAATTTTGTACTGGCAGGATCTTTAGATTTTGTAATGCTTTCTTTAATTTTTTTTACTAAAGGCCTGTTGTAGAGAATTTCATCTTCTATTCTGCGGAAGTCGGACATCGTTATACCTGTAATTCTCGGAACTATAGAGACAGCTAAAGTTTCATTTTTGGCTCTTATATTTTGAGATTCATATCCTGTATAATAAGATAACCCTGCTTTTCTGGCCAATTCGGCGTCTTGAGTTACGTCAATAAAAGAGTTGGCTTTAATTGTTAAATTTCTGCCTTTTACTTCGGCATATTCGATTTTTTTATCTACGACGTGGGGAGTAAGAGTTGAGTTGGAAATAACTTTGACTTTTGCTGCTGAAAGCATTTCCCTGAGAGCTCGATCTGCCTTTTTTGGGTCTAAGCAAGATTCGGGCGCATTCGCTTTATCTAAGAATTCCTTAAAACATTGGGCGTAGGGTTGGCGATACCAATCGGGAATTTTATCTAAATCGATGTAAGCTAACCCGCCGCGGGTGAGTAAGCCGCCCAAAGGAGCACTTCCGTAGTTCGATCGCACGATCGCAACTTTGCCCTTTGCGCCTAAAGTTTTCTTAGCCCATATCGCCGCACATATCCCCGGTACTTCATCACCATATACTACTACATCGAACTTTTGCTCGGGTGATTTTTTGGGAGGTACCGGAGGCGGGCTGCTGGATTTTTGGTGCAGAGTTTCAGTGTCTAAGGTAGCACTTGCTGGGTCTCTATTTGCGATATAATTTTCTATTTCTCTGAAAACCGGATAATTAAGTAAAAGTTTTAGGGCGGCAAAGATGATGGCAATTGAAGCTAATTTCTTAAAAGTAGAGAGCATTCAGTTGACTCGTTTGTAAATTTGCATTACCTGAAAGCACAGTTCAGGGTTGACGGAATTGAATATAGCACGTTTAGATAATTTCGACACAAGTTTAAATTTTCCGGGAAGCGTGGTAAACGAATCTTCTCAACCCAAACCTGGTGATGCTGCCCTTGGCAGCCAAAATGCTACAATTACATCAATCAACAATTTAAACATAAAAAACATGACTTTTGAGGCGGTTTTAAATCTTGTCAAGCACTTGTCTCTAGCCGAAAAGTTACGATTGATTAAGTGGATAGTTCCTGAAATAGAACGAGAATTAGTTGCTCGACCCGCTCCCCGCAAATCATTGTGGGGTTTATGTGCTGATTTGGGAATTGCACCTTCTGCCGCTGATATAGATGAAACTCGCAGCAAAGAATGGGGGAATTTTCCAAGGGAGGATTTCTAATGCTGTGTGCTGTAGCGGATACTCATGCTGTGATCTGGTATATCTTTGCCGAGAAAGGGACTTTCGGTGACTGCTAGAACGACAATAGAACCGATAGCTGCCGAGGGAAATCAGGTGGCTTTTTCATCAATTACATTAGCAGAAATTGTCTATCTGAGCGAGAGAGGGCGGATTAATTCAACTACTCTCGATCTATTATTGACAGAAGTTGAGAGCGAGGATGCCTGATTGGTTGAAATTCCTTTCGATCGCAATATAGCTTTTACTTTAAGGCAAGTTGACCGATCGCAAATTCCCGATTTGCCCGATCGCATTATTGCTGCTACTGCTTTGTATCTTAATGTACCCGTTATTAGTCGCGATCGCCGGATTCAATTATCTAGTATAGACACAATTTGGTAAATCTGAGTCACGCGGCGCAAGTTTAACTTTTCCGGGAACAGTTGTTAGCGGTTTTGCCAGTGTTATTGGTTTGGGAGGGCTATTGATGAGGGTAAGGATGGTGGGTGCGATCGCATCTCAGATATCTGGTGTCGGGAAGGGCGATCGGCTACAATAAGTTAATCACAACAATTAAGTCACCTTAAAAACATAGAAAAAATGGAAAAAGTTTTTGTACATCCTGAATGCCCTTTTTCGGTAAACACATTTAACCTATTGGCAGAATTTAAAGAAAATCCAACCTCACATTTTTACCTGGCTCACAAAAAAGATTTCTTAAAATATGTAGAAGAGCCATTAAAGTATATTTTAAGCCAGGTAGAAGAGCAGTTGCCTGATTTTATCAAAGAATATATAAATATCAAACATGAGGGCTTTGCCTCTATTACTGAAATAGGTGATTGGGAACCGACAGCCTACAGTATAGTTTTTTATTTAAAAAATATCATTTCTACTGTGCTTTATATAAGTCGTGCTCAGTTAATGCTGAATCTTGAAAACCAGAAATTAACTTTTGGTTTTTCTTCAGAAAGTAACAATTTTGAGGCAGTGGAAGAATATCGCCTACAGCATTATATAATTGATGGGGATATAATCGAACTCCTTAAACGTTATCAACTCCCCAAAACTTATAGCTTCTGTTTGACTCAGGAAACAACGGATTTTAAACTCCATAATTGGGATTTTAATTCCACAATTGAACTCGCAAAAAATGTTTATGAACTATTAGAAAAAATTTTTACTCGGTCACGGGGTGTTATACCATATGAAGTTAACATAGAAGTTACTAAAATTCAATTTCAAATATCACTTGAATCACAAAAAATATTAGGATATTCTGCTAATGACTTAATTAGGAAAATAGGACAAACATTTAAAAAACTATTTCCATTATTTTTGATTTTCAACTTTTACGATTACAATAATAATTATTTGACTCAAATTATTCTCAGTGAATATTTGTCAGTCTATGAAAAGGAATTTAATCCAGTGTATCAACTCGAAAAAATTTCAGAAATTACTGGTTTTCAAACAACCCAACTAACTCAATGGATACACGCCATTAACCGCAAAGGCCAAACCATCATCCAAGGCCCGCCCGGAACCGGGAAAACCTTCCTCGCCCACAAACTTGCCCAACACTTAATCGGTGGCGGTGACGGTTTCTCCGACACGATCCAATTTCATCCAGCTTATACTTATGAAGACTTTATTCAAGGCATCCGTCCCCAAAGTCAAGATAGGCAATTAACTTATCCAATAGTTCCCGGTAGGTTCTTAGAATTCTGCGAAAAAGCCGAAGCCTGTGAAGACATTTGTGTTCTCATTATTGATGAAATTAATCGCGCCAACTTATCTCAAGTCTTTGGAGAGTTAATGTATTTGCTAGATGACCGACAGGACACAAAACGCTTTATTACACTAGCCAGCGGTCAAAAGTTTAGAATCCCTACAAATGTCCGCATTATCGGCACAATGAACACAGCAGACCGTTCTATTGCCTTAGTCGATAACGCACTCCGCCGCCGCTTCGCATTCATTCCCATTTATCCTAATTATGAAGTCCTGCGACAGTATCACCAGAGAGAGGAAACAGGTTTTCCAGTTAATAAATTAACTAGGATTCTCGAAGATGTCAATCGAGCAATTAACAATAAACACTATGAACTAGGCATCTCCTTCTTTTTGACAAAAACCTTAGCTGAAGATATCCAAGATATTTGGCAAATGGAAATCGAGCCATACCTTGAAGAATACTTCTTTGATAACCAGGCAAAAATGGATGAATTTCTCTGGGATAATATCAAGACAAAATTGGGCTATTGACAATCTAACGCCGTCATTAACGCCGATACCGTGGCGTTACTGCATCCACCACAATTATGAAACCCGAATCACCCCGAATTATCGAACTTACAGAATATCAATTAGCAACTTTTGACCAAGACTCAATCCCCGAATCAGTAGGACAGAAAATATACCAGAATTATGCCAAGGAAATAGATATAGAATTTCCCAACCCTAAAACAAAATCTCAATGGCACTTAAAATCTAAAGGCAGAGTTGGCAACATTCCCATCACTCCTGAATTTCACATCGCCATCCGCCCCAAGGTTCCCATAAACAACCTCTTCGGAATGCTTGACTATGCCTACAACCTTAAGATAAAATTTCCCCAAGGCTCGATTCAGTGCCAATTTTTAGAACAAATTTACGAGACATTAGCTAACATTCTTGCCCAAAAAATTCTAGAACGCTGTCGCAAAGGATTATATCGCGATTACTTATCCAAAACAGAAAGACTCGCCTACATTCGCGGCCGCGTCGATTTGCGGTCAGCCCTGCAAAAACCTTGGGATGTTAAACTAAAATGCCACTATAACGAACAAACAGGCGATATCGAAGACAATCAAATACTCGCTTGGACACTATTCATCATTGGCCGCAGCGGTTTGTGCCGTGAATCTGTTTCATCCACTGTGCGAAAAGCCTTTCACGCACTCCAAGGATTTGTGACATTAAAACCTTTTAAATCAGAAGCTTGTATTGATAGAAATTATCACCGTTTGAATCAAGATTATCAACTTTTACACGCCTTATGTCGATTTTTTTTAGATAACACAGGGCCGAGTCACGAAACAGGCGATCGCGAAATGCTTCCTTTTCTCATAGACATGGCCAATTTATATGAACAATTTGTCGCTGAATGGCTCAAAGCAAATACACCAAAAGGCTTTTTTGTCAAACAACAACACCGAGTCACACATGACCAAAACTATTTCGATCGGATTGACTTACTGCTGTGCGATATTGCAACAAAAAAAGTCCAGTATGTCCTCGATACAAAATACAAAGCTCCCGATCAAGTAGGCAGTAATGACCGTCATCAAATAGTTGCTTACGCCAATGCGTTAAAGTGCCAAAATGCAATTCTCGTCTACCCGCAAAACCTCAAACAGCCACTAGATATAAAAAATGACGATATCCGAGTTCGCAGTCTAATTTTTTCCCTAGATAGCGACCTGAATGAAGCCGGAAAAACCTTCTTAACCTCTCTACTTCCCAACGCCCTCCCCTAACTCTACTCTGCGCCCTCTGCGCCCTCTGCGGTTCATTTCTCCACAAAAAAAGAGGCGCAATTGCGCCTCCCAAATCTTTCATGTCTGTGTTCTAAACACTAACAGCCACTTTCGCTTCTTTTGCAGTCAACTTCTCGTAAGTCGCCCGCATCTTCAATCCGACTAACACTTGGAACAAACCAGTTCCATTGTTAGAACCAGGATATTCGCGGTGCTGGAGCAACAGGTGAGTTAACTCGCCTTCATACTTCGCAGAAGTCTTGCTCAAATGGCTTTCGATGTAAATAACTTCTTCGAGATTCTCGAATTGACCATCTACTTCCAAAATCGAGACTTCGTGACCGTAGAAAGCATCAGGCCCGTAGTACATCTTAATTCCGGGATAGGAACAAGTCAGCTTGCGGCCGCAAGGAACCCAGTTAATTGTTGAACCTTCGTCAAACAAATACGCAGGTTCAAAATTGGCGATGCCTTCGCGCTGGATCATCTGCACGCGCAGAACCTTCCGCTCTTTGTCATCTTTGATCAAGTTGGTCGGCAATACTTGAATTACCACATCAGCATATTGCTTTTGCGGGTCGATGTAGGCGGTAAAATCCGGTTTGCGAGCATTGATCGCAAACAGCACGTCTTCGTAACGGTGGCCCCGTTCCGCCATGTCGCGCTGGATTTTCCAAGCAATTTTTACCTCGTCGCTGATGTCGAGGTAGACGCTGAAGTCGAGGAGCGATCGAACTCGCTCGTCGTACAGGGGATGCAGCCCCTCAATCACAATCACATGATTCGGCTCTACCCGTTCAGGAGGATCGAGCAGACCGGTTTCGTGGTTGTAAATCGGCTTGTCGATCGCGTGACCTTCTTTGAGCGCCTTCATTTGCTCAGCCATCAGGTCAAAATTGTTCGCTCTGGGGTCAAGGGCTGTAATCCCTGTTTCCTTGCGCTGCTTGCGATCGAGACAATGATAGTCGTCAAGGCAGATTACAGTAACGAAATCTTCCCCGAACAAATCTGTCAATCGGCGCAAAAAAGTAGATTTTCCGCATCCGGAGTCTCCGGCAACGCCAATTAAAACCACGCGATCCGGCTTACTTGTCATAGTTTCCCTCTAACACAATCACGGTTTACTAACTAACTCAAGTCTAGATTCCACAAAATTTGAGCCCCCAGATAGCGACAAGCAGGCTTTGTGCGGCTTTGCTACCCCGAGACGATCGAGTTCTCACCAGCATACAGCAGTCAGTTGACTGCCTGCCCGGGAAGACCCCAGCAATCTTCAACGCAAGTAATTAATACTAACTTTAGTGGTTAATCTTACCAGAAGGCATCCGCCCCCTACAAGCTCAACCTCATTAAACTGCTCGAATCTTCCTTTCTCTGGTGGGGCGCTCCCCAAATCAGAATGACTTATCGGGGCAGATCCCCCGATCGGGTAAAATATTGGCAGTACGCAGACAACAATAGCTATAGGTCAACAGCCGAACGCAGTAGGGCTCGGTGAGCGCGGCGTTCGGCTAGTAGGGATTTGATACGCGAGCGATCGCAACTTCAACACTCCCGCCGGCGTGGCGAGGCCCCAAAATTGGCGAGGCTAATTAGTCCCGATGGCCTTAAGAAAAAAGTAAATTGAGTCTAACGTCACATTCTCTTTCTTTATAACTCTGTATCGTGAAGGAAAATCAACAAATGTACAGCCCAAGCATATCTGGTGTGGCGACCAACTCAGAATCAGGCAGTCGCATCTTTGTTTACGAAGTGGAGGGTATGCGTCAGAGCCAAGCAACTGACCAGATAAGTAACCCGATTCGCCGTAGCGGTAGCGTATTTATCTCCGTTCCCTACGATCGCATGAATCAGGAAATGCGTAGAATTGCTCGCATGGGTGGAAGAATTGTCAGCATCCGCCCCTCCAACAGCGCTCCCGAAACAAATGGCAAAGTCGCACCAGAAGCAGGGCTACAGAGTCAGAAATCTGGAGAAAAAACTAAGCCCATGACTCAAGCCAAGGAAAAAGTTCAGGTTCCTGTTAACCTCTACAAACCGGCCAATCCCTATATTGGTAAGTGCATTTCTACAGAAGAATTAGTCAGAGAAGGCGGCGAAGGCACAGTCCGTCACGTCAAATTTGACATTTCTGGAGGCAAGTTACACTATCTCGAAGGTCAAAGTATCGGGATTATTCCCGATGGCACAGATAAAAACGGCAAACCTCACAAAATTCGGCTTTACTCGATCGCCTCCACCCGTCACGGAGACGATGTAGACGACAAAACAATCTCCCTGTGCGTCCGTCGGCTGGAGTACAAAAGCCCCGAAACTGGCGAACAAGTGTTCGGTGTTTGTTCGACTTTTCTCACCGGTTTGCAACCGGGGGATGATGTCAAAATCACCGGCCCCGTAGGCAAGGAAATGCTCTTGCCCGACGACGAAGAATCCACCGTGATTATGATGGCTACCGGTACGGGTATTGCTCCTTTCCGGGCTTATTTGTGGCGGATGTTTAAAGAAAACAATCCAGATTACAAGTTCAAAGGTTTAGCTTGGCTGTTCTTTGGAGTGGCTTACACCCCCAACATTCTTTATAAGGAAGAGTTGGAACAATTGCAGCGCGAGTTCCCCGATAATTTCCGCTTAACTTATGCCATCAGCCGCGAGCAAAAGAATGTTGACGGCGGCAAGATGTACATTCAAAACCGGATTCAAGAGAACGCAGACCAATTGTGGGAATTGGTTCAAAAGCCAAATACTCACACTTATATCTGCGGTTTGAAGGGTATGGAAGGCGGAATTGATGAGGGAATGTCGGCTGCGTCTAGCAAGTACGGCGTTGACTGGGCTGGCTATCAGAAACAGTTGAAGAAAGAGCACCGTTGGCACGTTGAAACTTATTAATGTGTCACCTGATTTAATCTGATTTGTAGGGTGGGCTTGGCTCACCCTACAATTTTTGAAACAGTTTTGAGTCTTGAGGGGCTGGTTCACCCAATACAAGTGTAAAATATACAGTAAGCTCACCGAAAAAGGGAGATAACTGACATGGTTATAACTTCTACCCAAAAACTAACCTTTGAAGAATATCTGAACTATCAGGGAGAATCAGGTGTTTGTTATGAATTATATCGGGGCAATCTAATCGAAATGCCAACACCTACAGCCATACATATCAAAATTTGTGAATTTTTGGTTTACCAGTTCCGGCGCTTCTTTGCAGCACACAACCTACCTATTGTTGCAATTGTGACTACTGCAGTCCGAACTGAGGAAAACTCTTCTCGCATTCCTGATGTGGTGATTTGCACTCAGAGTCTGTGGGAACAAGTCTGCGCGCAACCGGGTTCCGCCGTGCTAGATTTTGAAGAAAAACCGCTGTTAGTTATCGAAGTTACCAGTCAAAATTGGCGGGACGACTACATTCGCAAACGGGCCGAATATGACTTAATTGATATCCCTGAATATTGGATTGTAGACCCAAATCAACCGAAAATACGAGTATGCAGTCGCCCGGAAAATGAAGGCAGTTATTCTCATCAGGAATTTTTGCCGGGACAGCAAGTTCAGTCTGTACAGTTCGCTGAATTTATTTTATCGGTTAATGAAGTGCTATGTCCGCCCCTAGTAGAAGATTTAATTCGAGAAGAACAAGCACAGCGACAGCAACTAGAACAGCAAAATCAGCAGCTAGAACAGCAAGTTAATGCCGAAAGGCAGCGGGCCGAAAGATTGGCGCAGCGGCTGCGAGAAATGGGGATAGAGATGGATACAGAACTTTAAATTGCCATGTAAAGTCTGGATTAATTAGTCATGTAGATCGCGGACTTTTTAAAGAAGTCGGGTCTCTGGGTATTCAGTGAAGGCGCGGTTATCATACAATGATTGTAGATTAAGTGAGTTTCAACGGGTCAAAGTCGTGGCTTTCAAAATTGGTTTGCTAGGTTTGGGTACAGTTGGCGCGGGAACAGCAGAGATTTTGCTCTCCCCAGATGGCCGCCATCCGCTGTTGCAGGAATTGGAAATCTATCGGGTGGGAGTGCGCGATATTTCTCGAACTCGGTCTTTACAATTGCCAGAAAATGTGCTGACAACTGACCTAGAAGCGATCGCAACTGACCCGGAAATTGATATTGTAGTAGAACTGATTGGCGGATTGGAACCGGCGCGATCGCTCATTCTGCAAGCTATTGCCAGCGGCAAGCACGTCGTCACTGCCAACAAAGCAGTTATCGCCCGCTACGGGAATGAAATCTTCGAGGCCGCCAACAAAAAAGGCGTTTACGTAATGCTAGAAGCTGCTGTCGGCGGCGGCATTCCGGTCATTCAAAGCCTCAAACAATCTTTAGGTGCAAACCGCATTCAAACTGTCACCGGCATCGTCAACGGCACAACTAATTACATCCTGACGCGGATGCAAACAGAAGGCGCAGACTTTGCCGAAGTCCTCGCCGACGCTCAGCAATTAGGTTATGCTGAAGCTGACCCCACAGCAGATGTAGATGGATTAGATGCTGCCGATAAAATTGCTATTTTAGCCTCGCTAGCTTTTGGCGGACGCATCAAATTAGCAGATGTTCACTGCGAAGGTATCAGAAAAGTTAGTGCGGCTGATATTGACTACGCCGACAAGCTGGGATTTGTGATTAAATTGTTGGCTATTGCTCAAGAAACCTCCCACTACAATGGCAAGCAAGCGGAAGGAGAAAGCGAACTGCTGTCAATTCGAGTGCATCCTAGTTTTGTGCCGAAAACTCATCCGCTGGCGAGTGTTAACGGGGTTTACAATGCAATTTTAGTCGAAGGAGAGCCGATCGGGCAATTGATGCTGTACGGGCGCGGCGCGGGTGCAGGCCCAACAGCTAGCGCCGTAGTATCCGACATTATAAATGTGGCGGCCATCCTGAAAAGCCAAGCTGTTCCGACTCCTCATCCTTTGCTGAGTTGCAGTCACCAACACTACTGCAAAATTGCTCCGATGCAGGAACTTGTTACTCGCTTTTACGCCCGTTTTCTGACGCGCGATACTCCGGGGGTAATTGGCAAACTCGGCACTTGTTTCGGCAATCACAAAGTTAGTTTGGAATCAGTTGTGCAGACGGGAATTCACGGCGATTTAGCAGAAATTGTGGTCGTGACTCACGATGTTAGGGAAGGGAATTTTCAACAAGCACTCGATGAAATTCGCGCGATGGAAGCAGTCGATAGTATTGCTAGCACGTTGCGAGTTTTGTAAGAATGATTTGCTAAGGGCGGGCGGGTTTCACATACAATATTTGCTAATAATTGACAATCTCTAAAACCCGCCCTATCACTCTCTTCTATTTATCTGCGTGAATCAGCGTCCATCGATTGTCATCTGCGGTTACGAAATTATCTTTTTTTAACCGCAGATATAGGCAGATTAACGCAGATGAATTATATTAGTTCCCGTTGCACCGTCCGTGGTTGACTGTTGACTGGATTTTACGCCCGACGATACTACCGGATTTGATATAACATAGAATATTTGCCAATCATTGACAATCTCTAAAACCCGCCCTCTCTATCACGCAACGGTAAATGTCAGGTAAATTTTTGCCATTTGATACAAGTAAAAGTTAATTGAGATTATTCGTTGTGCGCTGGCGGGTTTATGTAGATTTTTTGTACTTAATAATGAAAGGAAAAGAATTGGATTTTGTCGATGGCAAAACGGGAAGGCACTTGCTAGATTCCCTGTATGAAAAGTTTGCAAAACCCCAAATGCACGATACTTTTAAACCCAATAATCCTTCAATTTACATCCGGCACGAGCAAGGGCAAGTTATTGATGGAAATTATATTATACAAAAAGTGTTTGAAGACTCTGGCACTGGTTTTTATGCTGAAAGTCGCGTCCCCATTTCTGGCAATAATCCGCCTGTTTTCGTGATTCGTGGCTACGGTTCTTGGTATCCTTTCGATCATGTTTTGGAAGATACGCCAGATGTATTTATGGCAAAACTAGAACGCCAGTTAAAATCGGCGCAAACTGTGGGTGCTATTGATTGGATAAAGCAGCAATTTCACAGCGGCAATCCCCCCGATGTCATCGGAGAAAGTTTGGGTGGCAAAGTTGCTCAGCAAATAGCAGCAAAATACCCGGATTATATTAGATCCACTGTAATTTTTAATTCTTTGGGCGTTTCGGAAAAGTTAGCTAAAACTTCCACCGCTAACAATGTTTTTCACTACTTTACTTTAGGCGAAAGGTATGCTTTCTGGGCAAATGAAGGCGATTACATACCGGGAACGATTTTTGTGATTTCCCAGAAAGGCAACAACTGTTGTTATAAAATCGAAGAGGCGATCGTCCGAATGGCGCGTTTTGAAGGCAAGTTTCTCAAAAGACGCGCGATTGTGGCCATATTGGCTCAGTTGCTTTTGGTCAATAGACACAATGCGATCGTCCTCAACAAGCGACGGCCAGTAGTCGTTGAGATCGATCGCACTCAATTGCAAATTTTCCGAAAAAAGCGCTTTGTTTAAACTCAGACAGAATTGCTTCAAGCCGCAGATGGCTGGTTTTCCCGCGCTGCGACTGCCAGAAGCAGACAAAGTGCTGCGATCGCTTTTTCCCATTCTTGCTTTACAGCGGTGGGTTGAACTTCATCAAAGGCGCTAACTAAACGAGGGATCGCTCGTTCTAATGCCTGTCTGGGAATTGATTTGTGCAGATCAACTAAACGAGTTAAACTTTCTTGATTCTTCAAAAAACCGACTACCCATTTCGTAGTATGATCGGGACTGTTAGGAACGTTTTTAATTCCTAGTTCTGTTTGCAACCAGTCGTAAAAAGGCGGCAGCTTTTGAGCTAAAACAGTTCCCGCAGTTGGCAAAGTTTCTTTGAGCAAACCAGTATCCAGATTTTCCAAGAGTTGATTGAATTCCGGTGAATCGAGCAAGCTGCTTAATGAAAGTGAAAGCAGCGCTTCAGAAGCGTCAGGGGATACATTTAAAGTCCGCGAAAATGTTTGCAGCATTAGAAAGTCTCTGGTATGGATAACTGTTTTAGCATAACAATCACGCGAATCAATGAATATGAGCTATCTCATGTTAGCAAAATTGTAACATCTCTATCGCCACACAAGCATCTAAATCTCACTGTACATATCTGCGTATATCTGCGTGCATCTGCGGTTAATAATTCCCCCTTAAATCTTCTACACAAATTCTCCCTTAGCAACCATCACCACCTTACCACCAACCAAAACGGCTATTTCCCCTTCATTTTGGGCTGATTGTAACAACAGCAAAGAAGGTCGATCGATTTCATAACCCTGCTCAACTCTGACATCAATCTTTGCTGACCCATAATAATCATGTTCTACCAAATATCCAGCCAAACAGCCGTTAGCACTGCCAGTCGCCGGATCTTCTGGAATTCCTAATGAATGGGCAAAAACTCGCACGCTTAAATCATTAAGGTCGCTGTAGGTTTCTGGGCAAAAGATCAAAATTTCTTTCGCTTCCATTGTCTCAACTAGCTCAAAATATCTATCTAAGTTAACTTGAGCTTTTTTGAGCGAGGCGAGAGTTTTTAATGGGACAATTATAAAGGGTACTCCCGTAGAAACTTCTTGAATTGGGAAGTTTGTATCAATTTCATCTGGTTCTAAATTCAGGACATTTGCCAGACGTTCGGCTGATAAAACTTGACCAAAACTAGGCGGGTTTTGTCGCATCCACAAAATATCTGCCGATTCATTGTGATAATTAAAAGTAACTGGAATTTGACCGACGGCTAGATTGAGAATTACTCGATCGACCTTTTCGCGAATAATCTCTTGCTGCAACACAAACGCAGTGCCCAAAGTCGGATGACCGGCAAATGGCAATTCCTTCTTGGGCGTGAATATCCGCACGTCATAGCCGCCATCTCGCGGATCGGGCGATCGAATAAACGTAGTTTCTGAATAATTGATTTCCCTCGCTATCAGCAGCATTTGGGCCTCAGATAGTTCGGCAACTCCCGCACCGCAAAATACAGCTAGTTGATTGCCAGCATATTTTGACTCCGCAAACACGTCAACTATATAAAAATTCACATTCCCCTCGTTCAACAGTAGTTTGTCTAGCAGCGGTTTCAACCGCCTCGTCCTTATAAAAGAAGTTTTTAACTTGCTATTTCAAACAGCGAATTGCCTCCAACATACCTCGCGCTTTATTGAGAGTTTCCTCATATTCCATATCCGGGTTAGAATCGGCCACCAAACCAGCACCTGCTTGCACAGAAACCGAATGTTTGTCACCACCTAAAGAACGAACAACCATAGTCCGAATGGCGATCGCACTATTCAATTGTCCCTCAAAATCATAATACCCGTAAACCCCAGAATACGGCCCCCGGCGGCAACCTTCTAACTCGTGCACAATCTCCATCGCCCGAATCTTCGGAGCACCGCTAACCGTACCCGCAGGAAAACCAGCTTTCAACAAATCCCAAGCAGTCTTATCCTCAGCCAATTCTCCCACCACATTGCTCACAATGTGCATGACGTGAGAATAACGCTCAATGCCCATTAATTCGTCAACTTTTACAGTACCATTTCGGCAAACTCTGCCTAAATCGTTCCTACCCAAATCAACTAACATGACGTGTTCCGCAATTTCCTTCGGATCTTGCAGCAATTCAGCAGCCAAAGCATCATCTTGTTCGGGAGTTTTACCCCGGCGGCGAGTGCCTGCAATCGGTCGCAAAGTTGCTATCTTTTTGCCATCAGCAGTGTTTTCCGCCTTCACCATAATCTCAGGACTCGAACCGATAATCTGCCAATCTCCGAAATTAAAATAAGCCATGTACGGAGAAGGATTAATCAGACGCAAAGAGCGGTAAAGTGCAAAAGAATCGCCAGTGTATTCAGCTTCAAGCCGCTGCGAAATAACTACTTGAAAAATATCTCCGGCTTTGATATAATCCTTAGCCTTTAAAACATTGGCACAATACTTTTCACGGGTAATATTGCTCGTGTAAGCCAATTCTGTATTTCCGGTTGTGGAACGGGCATCTTGCCCGTTATTGGGAGGTGTCCATTCTATGAGAGTAGATTGCCGGGAAAGCGGCGATTGCAGCTTCTGAACTAACTTGCCAACCCGATCGCAGGCTTGCTGATAAGCCTCCGCCAAATCAACGCCAACCTCCCGCAAATCCGCATAGGCGACGGCCCAAATTTTCCGCTTCACCTGGTCGAAAATCAGCAAATTATCCACCTGCATCCACAATCCATCCGGCAAATCATTCTCGCTTGCTGGATGCACGGGAACTCGCGGTTCTATCCACTTAATTAACTCGTAACCCCAAAAACCGAATAGCCCGCCAATTCCCGGCGGTAACTGTGGCAATTTCACCGGTTTGTAAGGCTGCAAACACTCAGTTAAAGCGGCAAACGGATCGCCCGTAAATACTTTTTCGGAACCGTCGCGGTAAACTTGAGTTGTACGATCGCCCTTAGCCTCCAAAATCCACAACGGATCGCACCCCAACAAACTATAACGCCCAACCTTCTCCCCACCTTCGACGGACTCCAGCAGAAAACTGTAAGGTTGACCCGCACAAACCCGATACCACGCAGACACCGGCGTATCCAAATCAGCAACCCATTCTTGATACACGGGTACAAAATTGCCTTGTTTCGCCAGTTCCGAAAATTGTGAGAAATCGGGAAATATCATATATATCAGAAGGAAGAAGGAAGAGGGAAGAAGGAAGAGGGAAGAGGGAAGAAGAAAGAAAGAAGAAGGAAAATGGAATCCTGGCAATAATTTCAGCGATTAAAAGCGTCCTAACCGTCTTGGGTTCAATAAACAAAAGACGGAAAGCAACAGCCATGAGGCTGCTGATACTCGCCAACTGCCATCACCGCCATCGGTTTGAGCGCGCGCAGCCCCTCTTGCAAACACCAGCGAAACAAACTTGCGTAACGCACCGGCAAGTGGAAAGAAACCTGTGCTTCGGAGTTCGACGCGGCAGCCCCCAACAGTAAAGCCTGCATATCCGCCTCAGTTTCTGCGACGCTGTGGCTCAAAGCCGACACCGCACAAGTATAAGCCACAATCTGACCTTGTTTGCAAGCAACCCCAGGAGAAAAGAAATTCAGGGCGTACTCAATATCGCTAGTTCGATCGCACCTGTATAATTTCTTGCACAAAGCCGCGCATTCCTCAACATCCTCACTAGCCATCGGCCGCACCTCAAACCCATACTGTGGCTGGCTGCGAAACTTCCCTTCCATTAACACGAAAGGTTCCTTCACCTCAAAACCCAGAGAAGCGTACAGCGACAGCGAAGCCATATTAAAAGATTCCTGAACCAAACGGATACCCACAGCGTCCTGTCCCCGTTCCAGCAAAGCTTTCATGATTTCCCGTCCCGTGCCGCGGCCTTGAAAAGTTCGATCGACACTGACGGGCCCGATACCGCGAATCGGGTTGCGTTCGTCCATAAACCCGCAGCCGACAACCGCACCCTCACTCTCGGCTAATATGCCAAAAAACAACGGACTTTCGATCAGAAGACCAATAATTTCAGTTGAAAACTCCAGCGTCGGAAAATCTGTAGGGAATTGATGCCGATCGGAAATACCTTTAAAAGCTTCATAATTAATGCGAGCGCAAACATCGATATCAGAAGGCTGCGCTCGCCTGATTGCGACATTCATTATTTAATTTAACGATTAACTTTTAATAAGATTTGAAGTTTGCAGTAGTATTCTGGCGCTGCGGGCTTAGCCTCCCGCGCCAGAATACTACTGCAAAAACAAGTTTACAAGCTGAGCCTTACAGGGAATATTACCTATGTTTTGCTCAGCCATGAACTCATAGTCTAAGGATCGAAAGTCTTCTTACCTGTGAACTTCAGCTTAGCCGGATTTGGATTGCTGCCAATATTGCGGTCAATCTTACCGTTGTAGGGACGACCTTCGTTCACCTTCTCAGGGAACACGCCATCCTTGGGATGCAGGTACTCAGTAGTACCGTCTGGAAACACGCGGTAAATTTTGTAGTTGGTGATTTTGAATTTAGCCCGCAGTTGCTGGCCGCCCAAAGCGATGCACTGCTCCTTCCGGGGCAGATGCAGCAAGTTGTCGCCTTGACGCATAATCGCAGCGCCACCCGTAGGCATTTCAAACACCTGCTCCTTGGGGCTAGTCCAAGTGATAGCGTACTTCTCTTCAACTAGCGCCTTGGTCAGCAAGCCGCCTGTGCTGCCGCCGAAGATTGGGGGTTGTCCAGTAAGTTGTTCGGCCATAGATATATCCAAAGGATTTTTACGGCATCGTATCATTGAGACTGCACGCTGTTCTCGAAATTGTAAGGAAAATTAACAGTTTTTGGGCGATCGATCTTTTCTGATAATTAATAATTAGTAATTAATAATTGATAATTGGTAATTTTCACCAAAGTTAGAAAACAGAATTAGGCAGCACGAATCCCGAAAAAATAATCACAAAAAAACAGCAATTATTCTGGTGCTTGTGTGGCACCCGAATAATCGCATATTCCCCCAACTTTCCCCCACACACGATCGAACAATTTACCGCGCCCCCCTAAGTCAAGAACAAATTAGGGTCATAGCCACGCGGAATTTGGCTCAAAGCAGTCCAAGTTTCTTGATTGACAATCCCGTCGGCCTCAATCCCAAAACTTTTTTGAAATGCGCGAACAGCTTTGTCCGTCAAAGTAGCAAAGTCGCCGTCAATTTTACCGCCATAATGCTTGGAACTTTTGAGAACTTCCTGAACAGTAGCGACTGCTTGCCCAGAACTGCCCAATCTGAGTACCGGCATATTAACTGGAGCTGCAGTATAAAGCGCCTGCCAAGTGAGCGGCCCGACAAAGCCGTCCGGCGACAAGAAAACCCGAAACTGAAACAGTTTCACAGAAAATTCAACTGCTTTGTTAAATATTCCTTTAGCAGGGTGCCGATAAAGTTGCAACTTAGCTAGCAGTTGTTCGAGTTCCAATACCGCTTTACCTTGGGAACCTAATTGTAGTTGTGGCTTGTTGGCCATAGGTTGAGTAGATTTCATCTGGCTTGTAGGTGACATAATCGATTTTCCTACCCTCTAGGTTTGAGTATTCTTCTGGAAACGAACTTTTTCCGGGCGAAACATTTGCATCCTCAACTTTTCACGAATCAACACTGGCGTCGGCAGTGCCTCAACAGATTCGATCGACTTTTACCATCTCACGGCTTGTGCAGGGGAGACTTATACCATTTTGATTTTAGATTTTAGATTGGCCATGACTGATGACTATCGGGGTTTGCAGCTTGCCTCAAGTTGCATTCTTTTTCTTACTGGTATTAATTTTCGGGAGCAGCCCGGTAGTGTTCTGTCGCCAAACCCTAAATTTTGCTTAGGAATGAGAATTAAATAAACTGCAATGCGCGACTCTTATTGTGGGATGGGCGTCTCGCCCGTCCCTTATAGACGGGCGAGACGCCCATCCCACAGGCTGATGCAAATTATTTAATTCATGAGCCTTAAACACCGGGTTTAAGACTGCAAGCGCGTCCTAAATCGGTTTTGATACTTTCGATCCTAAACCTGAACATGGCCGGGTCGCATCACTTTTAAGGCCAATATAACAGGGTGAGGCTTAATGTTGAGAGGGCGTGTATACTCTTTCTCAGGTATAGGAGGTACAGATTTAGATTTTAGATTTTAGATTTTAGATTGGGGAATTGAGAAATTTTTAATTAATTGGTGAATACCTCACACGGTTGATAAGCGCTGTAGCAGTTGTCAATTGAGTCTAAACAGTGGGAATAGTAAAGTGAAATTCACTTCCTCGGTCTTTTCCTGCGGAATCTACCCAAATGTTGCCGCCCCAGCCGGCAACAATCTGTTTGCAAATTGCCAATCCCAAACCAGTACCGCCGGCGCTACGCCGCAAAGCTCCTTCTTCTTGATAAAATCGATCGAACACTACTTTTAAACTGTTCGCCTCTATTCCCCTCCCCGTATCGGCTACGAGCACTTCCACCATCTGAGAACCGTTGCATTTGGCTCTTATGGTCACGTTTCCTTGAGGTGTGGTGAATTTGCAAGCGTTGTCTAGCAGTTTGGAGAGCACCTCCACCAACCACTCTCCGTCAGCTTGTACTAAAGGCAAATCTGCGGACACTTCGGCGATAATTTCCGGTAACTGTTGATCGACAGTGCGCGATCGCACGCTGCTGAGGGCCAAATCAACGCATTCTTGCAGCGTCAGCGATTCTACATTCCATTGAACTCGCCCGCTTTCTAAGTGAGAAAGAGTTAAGAAATCCTGCACGAGTTTCCGCATTCTATCGGCATCACCGAGGGCAGTTTCTAACATGATTTGCCGCAATTCTGCGGGCATATCTGGTTCGGAGTTCAAACTTTCTAGACACACTTGAATAGTAGAAAGTGGAGTGCGGAGTTCGTGTCCGGTGATGGCAATTAGATTGCTACGAGTGCGGTCTAATGCTTCTAATTGTTGGTTAAGTTCTTCTAAATGAGCGTAGGTTTCGGCTTGAATTAAGGCGGCTCCGAGTTGGGTGGCGATCGCCTCTACTAAAGCAATTTCGTCTTCTTCCCAAGCCAAAGTCGATCGGCACTGGTGCATTTCCACCATGCCCAAAACCCGCCCCTGATAAAGCACTGGCACCATTAACCAAGAGACTATTTGCCAATTTTTTACAGTTTGCCCCAAGAATTTTGTATTGACAATCAGCGGGTGTTGTGCTGTGTCTTGGATGTAAACTCGCTCCTGTCGCGCCACCGCGTTGCTCCATATTGGATTTTCCTGCAACAGCCAAGTCTGATCCAGCATGGAACTAGCGCCCGCCCCCAAAAACTCGCGATCGATTTTGACCGCCACATCTGTGGCCTTGCACCGATAAATCAAACACCGGCTTGCCGATAGGGCAGTGCCGAGTTCTTGCACTGCGACTTCGACGATTTCTTGCGGGTTGAGAGACTGCCGCATTGCCGTGGTAATTAAGTTTACCAGGCGTTCTTTACGTTCCTGAGCGGCGATGGCGCTGTATGCTTTGAGCAGTTTGTGCTGACCTGCTTGTAAGTAGGTTACTAAGCGTTCGGTAAAAGCATCGCTCAATTTTGGATTGGGAATTTTTGATTTTTTTCCCGTACTTATGTCGGGTTTCGTGGCTTTGGAAGTGGCGGATTTCCTCGTTTTTTTCGGTGTTTTGACTAGCTTGTAAGTAGTTCGCGCTCGATCGATCTTTTCGGCCAATTCCGGGCGATATTTGACAATTCTATCGAGCAACAATGCGGCAGCTTTGGAGCTTACCTCGCGATCGAACGTCCAAATTCCTTCAAATCTGCGAGCTTGATCCATCAACAGCGGCCCGCGATCGTCCTGGTTGTCGATCGGCACAATTTTTTCTTGACAAATCAGGCAAGTTGAGTAGTGTTCCCCCAGTACCACTAAGTGCCACTCTTTACTTAATCCGTCCTCCGGTGCAAACGCCACAGTTTCGTGACACTCCGAAGCATTTTTAAAGTCAGTTTCCGGTGCTGCCAGCACGTATACCTGAGACGAGCGTGAGGCAATTCGCTGGTAGCGGTGAGCTTCCTGGCGGTAGAAGCGCTCTTGCTGAAAGCTGGCAATAACTAGCGGTTCGTCGGAACCCGCCAAAACTAAGTCTTCCATCGCATGAGACAGGGCTGTCATGGAAGATTTGAAATAAATTTGTGCCCGCAGTTGGGGCAAAGCTTGCAGAACTTCTGCCAGTAGCGAAATAGGGACGATCATCTAGCCTTAAACGTGCATTTTTGCCGATGACAAAACAGGATCGATAGGAGGTTTAGAGCGATCCCTTCTCAGTATCTGGTACCTTTATGCGTCATAACACGACTGTTTAAGTCATATCATGCTAGCAATATCACTTAGACGCATCTAAGCAGAGGTATGCCTCCAAGACCTTGAGCTCATCCCAAAGCCACCTGTTTTTACGTCTAGGTTTTGACGCTAACTCATCTATTCAGGCTTGGATTCGGGCGTTAGCACTCGCACCATTTAGACTTGTTAGGTACCGCTTGCGGATTTCTTGAATTATACTATCCTTGAGCTATTTGATATCAGTGCCATCAGTATCGGTTTTTGGCGATCGATCTCGCTACTCGGCAATTAAACTTTAAAAAAGCGCAAGTAATTAGCCATTAGTTAAAAACTAACGACCAATTATTTTGAGGACTGATCCAAAGAAACCCGGTTTTTACCCACAATCTATGAATAAACCGGGCTTCTGACACCTAGTGTGTAAGTCCTATATTTTTTTTGAGGCATCGCGCCTAAGTATAAATGCTGCGGCTGTGGTTGTATTAGGCTAGTTCGCCCCCTTCGTCATTGCCGCCCGGAGATGATTTGTAGAGAGCATCTAATTGTTCGCGGGCGTCTTGGACAGTCAGCGAACGCATCACTAACAGCGGCTCATTGACAATGTTGCCGTGCTCGTCTAAAAGTTCTGGATGCGGTACAGATTGAGAGCGAGGATGGGATGCGTGGCGATTATTTGCCATGAATTGTTGAGGGCGCTGGGACTCGATACCTACGGTGACGAGACTGCGGATTAAGTTACCGACTGCCAGAAAGGCAAGAACGGTAAAAGCTAAAATATAAAGCAGGTGCAACATTATTTTCTCCTCCGGGCTAAACAGCCACACAGCAATTTACAAATGTGTTTCAGCAAGTAATAACTTATTAACTGGAAATCTGTTTGAGGTCGTCAAGTGGGCCGCCACATTTCCCAAGGTTGGGGATTTGACGGCAAATTTAACTTGAACTCGCTTCCTTATTTTCCTGGGGGAGCTGACTGCAATGAGCGAAAGCGCGACGATACTTGCCAGGATTCGGCGAGCAGTCTGTGCCACGGCATCAGTGCTGCTGTTTCAATCCCAACTTGACCTCCGGTTACTTGAAATAGAGCTTTAGCCGCGCCTACTTCTTGCTGAGCCTGTTTGACTCGCGCCAGCAAGTCAGATTGATCTTCGTCGCTGAGAAAGGGAATTTCTTCAGTTTCTAAGAGTTTTGCCGATCGGTCGAACCAGTAATTGAAATCCTCTAACAGCGGTTCCAGTAACGCTTTGAGCAATTCTGATTCGGGCAAGTTGGAATTAAACATGGATCAAAATTGGGTTATTTATCTATTATAGTCTTAGACGGTCTTTACAAATTGTAACATATTCTTAACAAAAATTCAAGGGTTTCACAACAATTAGTAGGTGGGTGTGAATAAATTTAATTGTGTCAGCATCGATTTTTGAGTCGAAATCCCCAAATTCTGCCAAATTAGTTCGCGAGCTCACGGGTGGTTAGAAAGCGGGTTTTTTCAGGCAATACTTCGTTACACTCCACCAAAATAGTAAAAAATCCGGTTTCTGAGAGTCGGAGTGCGTCCCGCACTAAACGTTGCAACCATCAGGGCCGTTGTTGTAATTTCCCGGAGTGTCCCCCAGCCGGAAGTCGGCGCTTGCTGTCCCAATCTGAGTAAGATAGAAGCAACTGCCACTAAATTAATTGCTAATTCAGCCGATGTCTAGCTCAGAATCCATGTCCCCTCCAGAAGAGTCCGTTAAGATTGAGTTGCCCCGCACGAGTGAGTCGGAGCCACTAAAAAAAATTCGCCACACCACCTCCCACGTTATGGCGATGGCGGTGCAGAAGTTATTTCCCAAGGCCCAAGTAACGATTGGCCCTTGGATTGAAAACGGTTTCTATTATGACTTTGACACTCCCGAACCTTTTACGGAACAGGATTTAAAAGCCATTAAAAAAGAGATGATCAAAATCATCAACCGTAAATTGCCTGTAATTCGGGAAGAAGTCAGCCGCGAGGAAGCCGAACGCAGAATTAAGGAGATTAACGAACCTTACAAATTAGAAATTTTAGAAGGTTTGATCGAACCGATTACTCTTTACCATGTGGGCGAGGAATGGTGGGATTTGTGCGCTGGGCCTCACTTAGAAAATACCAGTGAGTTGAATCCAAAGGCGATCGAGCTAGAAAGCCTAGCAGGCGCGTACTGGCGCGGCGACGAAACCAAAGCTCAGTTACAGCGGATTTACGGCACTGCTTGGGAAACTCCCGAACAGCTAGCAGCATACAAACACCGCAAAGAAGAAGCATTAAGACGCGATCACCGCAAATTAGGTAAAGAATTAGGCTTATTTATTTTTGCCGATGCGGTGGGCCCGGGTTTGCCTTTGTGGACGCCGAAAGGCACTGTTTTGAGAAGTATTTTAGAAGATTACTTGAAACAAGAACAAATCAAGCGCGGCTATTTGCAAGTTGTGACTCCCCACATTGCCAGAGTCGATTTGTTTAAAATTTCCGGTCACTGGCAGAAATACAAAGAAGATATGTTTCCGCTGATGGCGGAGGATGAGGAAGCGGCAGCAAATGAACAGGGTTTTGTGATGAAACCCATGAATTGCCCTTTTCACATTCAAATTTACAAAAGCGAATTGCGTTCCTATCGAGAACTGCCGATGCGCTTAGCGGAATTCGGCACAGTTTACCGCTACGAACAATCGGGAGAATTGGGCGGTTTAACGCGGGTACGCGGCTTTACCGTGGATGATTCCCACTTATTTGTCACGCCGGAACAATTGGATGCAGAATTCTTGAATGTGGTGGATTTGATTCTGTCAGTATTCAAGAGTCTGCAACTGAAAAACTTTAAAGCGCGTTTGAGTTTCCGCGATCCGAACAATCTAGAGAAATACATCGGTTCCGATGAAGCTTGGGAAAAATCTCAAGGTGCAATCCGCCGCGCAGTGGAAACTTTGGGAATGAATTATTTTGAGGGAATTGGGGAGGCGGCTTTTTACGGGCCGAAACTCGATTTCATTTTCCAAGATGTCTTGGATAGAGAATGGCAATTAGGAACTGTTCAGGTAGATTACAATTTGCCTGAACGTTTTGATTTGGAATATGTCGCTGAAGACGGCACTCGCAAGCGTCCGGTGATGATTCACCGCGCTCCTTTCGGTTCTTTGGAACGCTTGATCGGGATTTTGATCGAGCAGTATGCAGGCGATTTTCCGCTGTGGTTGGCGCCGGTTCAGGTGCGCTTGTTGCCTGTTAGCGCGGAGTTTTTGCCGTTTGCGAAGGAAGTGGCGGCGAAGATGAAAATGCTCGGAATGCGCGCTGAAGCTGATGAGAATAGCGAGCGTTTGGGCAAGTTGATTCGCAATGCAGAGAAGGATAAAATTCCGGTGATGGGTGTTGTGGGTGCAAAGGAAGTTGAGGCGAATAGTTTGAATATTCGGACTCGGGCTTCTGGGGAGTTGGGAGCGATTTCGGTTGATGAAGTGATTCGGAGGTTGCAGGCGGCTATTAGTAGTTACGGCGATTTTTAGATCTTGCAAAATTCCACCCTGCAATAATAGACTAATCTATTGCGGGGTGGATATCCTACTTGCTCGCTCAATCCTAAATTTCAAATAAGTTCCAGTAGCCGAACAACTGTAATTATTCACTTCTAAGGGGAGTTATTCAGAACATGACTTTTTCATACCAAACTGCCTTTGATGCTCGCACTGATTTACAAAAGTACAATGAAAATGCTTTAGCTCTTTTTGCATTACAGCTTAGATTTCAAATAGAGGATATTGACACCGTAGCCGCCACCTCTCTCACAGGAGGTGGTGATGATAAAAAATGCGACTTAATCTATGTGGATAAGGAGGCCGGATATATTATTGTTATACAAGCCTATATGGCTGATTTAATTAAAAATCCCAATAAACAGGCTGCATCATCTGATAAAGCTTCTGATCTTAACACCGCAGCAGCCTGGCTATTTAATTCTCCTCTACAGAATCTACCTGAAGGAATTCGCTCTGCTGCTGTAGAAGTTCGGTCTTCACTCAAAGCAAACCAGATTAGATTCGTACAGTTTTGGTATGTACACAACTTACCGGAATCAAAAAATGTTAAAGATGAACTTCAAATGGTAGAACAGACAGTTAAGAATGCCCTGAGAACACAATTTCCCAATTCAGAGGTTGAAAATGTAAGTACCCTAGAAGTAGGTCAAAAAACACTGGATGAGTGGTGTCGTGCTTTAGAGGCTCCTATCTTAGTTACTGATAAGTTTACTATTCCTATATTAGGAGGGTACACTATATCTGACAATGATTGGGAAGCCTTTGTAACAGCTATTCCTATTACATGGCTATATGAAGTATTTCAAAACTATTCTGACAATCTATTTTCTGCCAATGTCCGAGGATATCTGGGAAGTAGAAAAAGTGACAACAACATCAATAATGGCATTAAAAGCACTGCCAAGGATGAGCCAAATAATTTTTGGGCTTTTAATAATGGTATCACAGCTTTAGTATCGGAATTTACATTTAAGGATGCAGAAGCTAACCAATCTCAAGAAATAGGTAGTGCTGATACACTAGAAATTAGCGGAATTTCTATAGTGAATGGAGCGCAGACAACCGGAGCATTGGGTAGTTTAGATACTTCTCCTGACGGTACAGGATATGTACAAGCTAGGTTTGTAAAATGTAATAATATCAGCACGATCAGAAAAATAATTGAATACAACAATAGGCAAAATGTAGTCGAAGCATCTGACTTCCGCAGTAACGATTCAATCCAGCGACGCTTGCGTCAAGAGTTTGCAAATATTCCAGATACAACTTATTCTGGTGGCAGAAGAGGTGGCTCTACAGATGTGATCCGCCGTCCATCTAACTTGTTACCATCTGATACAGTTGCTCAAGCTCTTGCAGCATTTCATCAAGATCCGGTAATTGCATATAATAACAAATCTGATATCTGGAGAGTAGATACGATTTACTCTAAATATTTTCCCGAACAAATATCCGCCAAGCATATTGTATTTGTTTATTCTTTACTTCGCAGTGTAGAGGCTAAGAAACTTCGACTTGTGGATAAGAGTAAAGCAAGCTCTCTGTCTGACGCAGAGGCTAAACAATTGGACTTTTTGCAAAGACGAGGTGCTCACTTCCTAATTACCTCAGCTATTGCTAATTGTCTCGAAACATTCCTGGATCAACAAGTTCCTAATGCTTTTAGAGTTTCTTTTGATACGAAAATTTCACCAGAAAAAGCGGAGAAATTTTGGGAACCAATTGTAGAAATTACTATTCCTTTTTGTCAACACCTGCTTACTGCCGTCGAAAGAAGTCTAAATAATGATGACGCAAAAGACGCAATCAGTAATTTCAAAGCAGTTGTAGAATCAACTAAACAGTATCATGTCTCTAGTTTTCAATCTTTCGCAAAGCTCGTTCAGATTCGCTCTTGAATCTATAGATAATGACAGGGATGCCGATATCCAAATATTGATTGACTTTTATACAATAAGTAAATTAACAGGAGTTAAATCAATGGCTAATCCGTTTCCTGGGATGAATCCTTCAAGCCCTTGAATCAATCCAGGGAAATCGCTGAAAGAGACCGGCAAAGGATAATTGAACTAAATCAAGAGTCTTTTGACCAATTGCTGACGTTTGTCGATATTGTTCCCGACAATGCCTTTGATTTGGGATTTATCGAAAGTAATTTTGCGAAGGATAGGGATGCGATTATTCAGGCATTAATTAGCCATCCCGATTGTCAAGAGATGCAGTTTGAGGTTTGGGATTTTCCCGATCCAGATCTGCGCTTTTTGATGGATGAAATTCTTAAGGTTTTGCCAACTCTCAAAGTTAAACCATACAAGAAGTTAATTTTAATTGTGCGGGGATTGGAACATTCGATCGGGATGACGGGGGAATATCCGCCGATGTTGGTAGATTTGAATTGGGTGCGAGATGCTTATCCGATTCAAGTGCCGCATCCAATGCTTTTTTGTTTGCCGGATTATGCGATTACGCGAGTTGCTAATTTTGCGCCGGATTTGTGGGCTTGGAATTCGGGGACTTTTGTGTTCAAAAATCCTGCAAATACTAGAGATGATGCGGTTTCTCAAACTCTGGATGCTAGCAAAGGGATTACAAATTGCGAGGTGCCGGAAAAGCAGGAACGCATCGATTTATTGAAACGGTTGTTGATGGAATACACTCCCTCGAATGGGCGCGAGGAAACTGAAGGGGATTTGAAAACTCGCATCAGAGTTTTGAATGAGTTGGGAATTGCCTATCGCAGCCGGAGTGAATACACAACAGCAAAATACTATCTAGAACAAGGGTTAGATTTGGCGAAAGATGAAGAATTCAGATATTTAGAAGCAAATACTTTGTATGAATTAGGAATAATTTATGCCAATCAAGGGGAAGTAGCCAGGGCGATCGCATTTTATCAACAATCTCTCGAACTTCAGGAACAGATTGGCAATGTTCAGGGGAAAGCTGCTACTTTGCACCAACTAGCAGGAATTTATGCGAATCTAGGGGAAGTAGCCACGGCGATCACATTTTATGAAGAATCTCTCGAACTTCTGCAAAAAATTGGCGATGTTCAAGGGAAAGCTGCTACTTTGCACAATCTAGCAATAATTTATGGGAATCAAGGGGAATTAGCAAAGGCGATCGCACTTTATGAACAATCTCTCGAACTTAAAGAAAAGATAGGCAATGTTCAAGGGAAAGCTGCTACTTTGCACCAACTAGCAGGAATTTATGCGGATCAAGGGGAAGTAGCAAAGGCGATCACTTTTTATCAACAATCTTTGGAAATTCAGGAAAAGATTGGCAATCTTCAAGGCAAAGCTGCTACTTTGCACCAACTAGCTATTATTTATGCGAATCAAGGGGAAGTAACCAAGGCGATCACTTTTTATCAAAAATCTTTGGAACTTCAAGAAAAGATTGGCAATCTTCAAGGTAAAGCTGCTACTTTGCACCAACTAGCAGGAATTTATGCGAATCAAGGGGAAGTAGCCAAGGCGATCGAACTTTATCAAAAATCTTTGGAACTTTACGAAAAGATTGGCAATGTTCAAGGGAAAGCTGCTAGTTTGCACAATCTAGGAATAATTTATGCGAATCAAGGGGAAGTAACAAAGGCGATCGAACTTTATCAAAAATCTTTGGAACTTCAGGAAAAGATTGGCGATGTTCAAGGGAAAGCTGCAAGTTTGCACTGTCTAGCAATAATTTATGCGAATCAAGGGGAAGTAGCCAAGGCGATCGCACTTTATGAAGAATCTCTCGAACTTGAGGAAAAGATTGGCCATGTTCAAGGGAAAGCTGCTACTTTGCACAAACTAGCAGGAATTTATGCCAAGCAAGGGGAAGTAGCCAAGGCGATCGCATTTTTTGAACAATGTCTCAAACTTCAGGACAAGATTGGCGATGTTAAAGGAAAAGCTGCTATAGCAATCCTAAATGATTTTCTATATCTAGAGCAATCCTAAATGATTTTCTTTGTGTAAGTATATTGACTTATTT
>NZ_JAUBQW010000061.1:0-34955 GCF_036701485.1 Microcoleus sp. Pol11C3
CAGATTTAACCACTCAAAAACATTAAACATTTTAGCACTTGATTAGATAAACTTATCACCACAAGTTCTGAAGAGCCAAGGAGAATTGTTTGTTGTAGGGGAATCTCGAAAATACCAAGTACAGAAAAACCCAAATTCGGAAATTGATTTAGGCTTATTTACAAATGAAAATATGGCGGATGTAAGCGCCATTATTTTTAATAATCGAGCAACTATTTGCAAGGTTCGTGCCCTTGCTGGCGAAGGAAAATATCCAGTCATATTCTATGGCTCTAGAGCAATTGAATCGGAGACTGAAACAGGAGTTGAACGTTTTTATGCAGAAAGACCAAATTATCAAGAAACATTGCTTGATGGTTGTCATGTTCTCTTTAATCCATTTGCCAAACATCCTTTAGATCGAAAGCTTTTTGAGGGGAAAGAAATAGCAATTCATAATTATGACCCACAAACGCAGACCTATCAATTGAGAATCCCGAATGGATTCCTCTATCAACGAGCCTGTATGTCGATCTGTGGTGAAACGGAAGAAGCTCTCAACAATTACCAAGCTGCTACCATTATTAGCACAGAAATCTATGAACAATTGCCTCCCGAAATCTGGCCAGAAGATAAATTATATGAGGTTGGACAAAATGAATTATTTTCCGAAAATCACATGGGGCATTATCGTGGCTGGACTATCCTAGTTTCTCTGGATTCAATCGATCAAGATTGGAGTGCTTTAGCAGTAAATACTCTCTGTTACAGTTATCCCAACTTCAGGGAAGCTTACGGTGATGACAGTATAGCAGCAATACTACTAGGAGAATGGTTGGCAACAAAGGAAGAAGCGTACACTGCTATTCAATGTAAAATTGACGAAATCTTTGAACAGACCTGAATCGACAATACTGTTTTACAGTCTGTCTAGCAATAACAGAAATTGAATCATTGACCAGAAGCCTGAAGCCTGGGTTAATCGTATTGCATAGTTACCTTCATAAAGTCAGCACTATGGGAAAATCAACAGTATCGATCGAACTTTATTCAGATGTCATCTTGCTGTGCAACCTTCCAGAAGAAGGACTCGATGCCGACGATATGGGTACGGTTGTAGAACAGTATCACGTTGAAGGACTAGAAACAGGTTATAGCGTTGAGTTCTTCGATCTGTTGGGAAACATTGTAGCAGTTCCCACGCTACCTGGAAGTTATTTGCGATCGCCAACAAGTGCAGACCGACCTACAGTGAGGCTTGTTAACTGATATCATGTATAGAATTAGGGAAATCAACAAGCAAAATGATTCAATCCATACCGGAAATATCCATCAAACCTGGATACCGTCCCCAGTCGGATGATAAAACTCCTGAAGCTGATGCAATTGATTTTTACCTACTGCGGCAACTCACAAATTCCCAACGGTGGCAAATGGGGGCAAAATTAAATCGTTGGGCAAAAACTGTTAGCTTGCGCGGCATGAAAAAAGCTTGTCCCTCAACCTACAAAGAGCGATTTGCTCGATCGATATTAGGTAGCAAGTGGTTGCCAATTTTAACCCCCACCAGTGAGCCCTCTATGTGGACGCAAGACCCCAGCGAAATTGCTAGACTGTTGCACCCAATTTTTGAAACATTAGGTGTCTCTTATTATATTACAGGAGGCGTTGCCGCTTCTGTCTATGGCGACCCGAGAACAACACGCGATTTAGATTTAGTAATTGAATTGCTCCGGGACAATATTTTTCAATTAGTTGAAGCACTAGAAACGGCTGGTTTTTACTGCCCTCCGGGTTCGGTAAAAGATATTCAAGAGGGTAGAGGGATGGTGTTGAGCGTCACTCACATGACTTTAGTATTGAATGCTGATATTGTGCTGAATTCTAATACTGAATTCGATCGCTCAAAAATGGCAAGACGACGATTAGAAGCGCTTGACGAAGCTGGTCTAGAACAATTTTGGGTTGCTTCTCCTGAAGATATTGTGTTGGCAAAACTGCTCTGGCGGCAACAGTCTCAGTCTCAAAAACAATGGAATGATATTTTGGGAATTCTGAAAGTCCAATCTGAGAATTTAGATCGGGGTTACTTAACAGAGTGGACCAAACAATTGGGGTTGATTGATGATTTGAACCTAGCTTTTACGGAATCAGGGATTTGATGCGATCGCAATTCGCGCAGTGCGATGGAAGATATTGTGTTGGCATTTCACGAGCCGGGAATGCGACAATAAACAGATTTTACAGCCGCTTCGTAGCGCTCATTTAACTTAACTCCAGCGACCCAAAATAGACAGGCAAACCATCCTGAAATACCAGCAATTCTCCAGGTTGAATTTGCGTCCAAACTTCGTTATCAGTCAGCGGAAAAGTGGCAATAACAGCCACGCGATCGTCCTCGTTGGTCAATTCCCGAAAATCGACTGTTACATCTTCGTCGATCGAGTGAGCGCTAGCAAAAGGTGCTTGTCGCACAATATAATGCAGATTAGTAGAACAGTGGGTGAACAAGTGTTCTCCATCGGAAAGTAAATAATTAAAAATTCCGTGTTCTGCCAAACTTTTAGTAACTTCCTCCAGTACCGGGTAAATTTCCGCTATCGCAGGCTTACTGTGAGGAAAAGTAGAGCGCAGCTTTTCTAATATCAAACAGAATGCTTTTTCGCTGTCAGTTTTGCCAACAGGTTTGTAAACTCCGGCACATTCTGGATCAAAGTTTTCGAGATTTCCGTTGTGAGCAAATACCCAATAACGTCCCCAAAGTTCTCGAATAAAAGGGTGGCAGTTTTCCAGAGCAATTTCGCCTTGCGTAGCTTTGCGGATGTGAGCAATGACGTTAGTTGAATGAATGGGATAGCGACGCACTACTTCTGCCACCGGAGAAGCAATAGCAGGTTTAGAGTCTATAAAAAGGCGACATCCCAAACCTTCAAAGAAAGCAATTCCCCAACCGTCTTGATGAACGTCTGTTCTGCCCCCCCTTGCAGAAAAACCCTCAAAAGAAAAGCAAATATCTGTCGGAACATTACAGTTCATTCCCAGTAATTGGCACATAGCTTTTAATTTTATGGAGTTTGGATGGATGTCGCAGCTATTGGCAGCTACACATTTGCGATGAGAGTATTATAGGATTAACTGGTTTAAATAACTTAAATATACTTAATATTTTGGTTTTGTCAACCTTAATGATACAGAACTTAAAAAAGTTGGCTATGACTAAAAAAATCGATCGTGTTTCCCTGCTAACGATGTTAACCCATAACTTGCTCCGCACTTTTTACCGTTCAGACAGCGAGGATAAAGTGTTAGCCGATATCCGGGAAGGAATTGATAACACTTTGATGATTTTGCAGCACCGTTTGAAAGCAAATAATAACCGTCCGCCTATTCAACTTATTAAAAATAATTGCTAGATTAGTTTGCTTAAATGCTATTGTAACTGAATCAGGTGTTTATGAATGGTACTGGAAAAAGCGCTCGATGCTTTAAAATAAGCTAAGCAAAGGCGTATTTTTGCATCTATTATATCCGCACCCAACCTCATGAGTATTATTACTGAATAATCCGCTCTAGAGCTAGATTTTTAGATTAAAATCAAAGACAATGGCACCGGAATGTCTGAGGAAATAATATCGCATATTTTTGACTATTCATTCACTACAAAGTCTGTTAGGAAAGGGACGGGAACCGGATTGTCAATCAGGCGTCACATAGTTGAATAAACCGAGGGTGGCAGTTTGACTTGTTCGTCAGTTTTGGGAGAAGAAACGGAATTTACGATCGCCCTTCATCTAGAATAGTGCGTGAAGCGTAGCTATCCCGTAGGAAATCGCCCTTTTTCTCACTTTTTTGGCTTTTGCTCACAAAGTATAATTAAATGAAAAATCACAAGTGCGATCGACCAATTTGGAAAATCCTTAGCAGCTTAATACTAGGATTCGGATTGCAGGCATTATCCAGCATTCCAGCCTTAGCAGAAACGACAGATCCTGAAACAACAGCAAATAGTGCAAATTCAGAAGATCCAGTTAATGAATGGTATCAATTACCCGCACCGACAAATAATCTACCGGAGAATTTTGATCGTAATCTCGATCGCAAATTAGTCGAAAAATCTGACAATGTAGATGAAACTTCACCGATAAACCCCGCATCCGAGCCACCCGTACCTATCGCGAGTGAGATAGAAACTCACCTATCCGAAGCCAGCGAAACGCAGCCCGCAGAAATACCTCCGTTAGTTGAAGAAAATAAATTAGAAAATCCCCCATTAGTTTACCAGGATGAAAACTCAATAGAACAAGTTACATCAGTTTCGCAACTCAGCGACGTACAGCCCACAGACTGGGCATTTCAAGCACTGCAATCCTTAGTAGAAAAATACGGCTGCATAGCTGGATACCCCGACGGAACCTATCGCGGAAACCGCGCTATAACGCGCTATGAATTTGCAGCCGGAGTCAATGCTTGTTTAGATGAAATCCGGGAGTCCATCGCCAAATCAACTGAAAGTCTAGCTAAGCGAGACGACTTAATAAAACTGCAAAAATTGCAAGAAGAATTTGCCGCCGAACTTGCCACAATACGAGGCAGAGTGGATGTGCTAGAAGCGCGAACTAGCGAACTAGAAGCTAATCAATTTTCGACCACAACTAAGCTGTCGGGATTCACAATTTTTGGCATACAAGGGCGCACACCCAACCGTGCGGATCGGACTCCCAGAGACGGCAAAAGAGATACGAAAGACCCCGGTACAAATGTCAACACCATTAACTTAAATCAATTCTACTTAACCACTCAATTTAGTCCTCGCAGTAACTTATTAATCGGTTTTTACAACCAGAACGGAAGCAATTCACCACAATTAACCGAAGACGTAAACCTTGCTTATAATTTAGGAGAAACTACTGGATTAACTATTAGCGACCTCAACTACCGCTTTCTGGTCGGCGACAAATTGGCAGTGTTTGCAGGAACAGCAGGAGTTAACATGATAACCGGTTTTCGAGGGCCGAATCGGGCAGAAAGTGCAGCTTCGGGTCCCCTTTCTACCTTCGCTCAAAGAAACCCTATTTTGAACACTGGTTTGGGTTTAGGCGGCATAGGCGTTGACTGGCAATTTGCCAATCGAGCCAGTTTGCAAGCAGTTTATTCAACTAATATTTCGGGATTTTTTGTCAATTCTAACGGGTCGAGAGGACACAATACATTGGGTGTACAACTAACTCTGACACCTGCCGATCCAGTCGATTTTACTATCTATTACGTTAACGATTATTCGCCGAACGGTAATCTGATTAGTTTGGCGGGAGATAGCCAACTAACTGCTATCAATCCTAACACCAATAAATCCGCTTCTCTGCAAACAAATGCAGTTGGAGCAAGTTTAAATTGGCGCATTTCATCGCGAGTTTCTCTGGGAGGTTGGGCTGGTTATACTAATTCTCGCATTCCCGGTAAATCTGGTACGGTAGCCACTACAAATTATATGGTTTTTGTAAATTTCCCCGATTTGTTTAAAGCCGGAAATTTAGGAGGAATTTATATCGGGCAACCGCCTAAAATTGTTAGCAGCAATTTACCTACAGGCAATAACGTTCCTGATTTTTTAGATACGGGTTTAGGGCGATCGGGCGGGCAACCCGGAACGACTACTCATGTAGAGGCATTCTACCGCTGGCAGGTGAATGATAATATCAGCGTCACTCCTGGATTGATCTTGATTTTTCAACCCGGTCACACTCCCGATAGCGACCCGATCGCAGTTGGTGTATTGAGAACTTCATTCTCCTTTTAAGAGTTTAATCCTGTGGGGCTGGGTTTAGTAGAGCGCCAATTGCAAACAATTTTGGTGCACTCGGCACAGAGGAACGGCCCACAAGAAAATTTAATTTTGTGGAACCGGCCTCCTGCCTGTTAAGCGAGAAAGGTGTTCTTCCGTCAGCAGACAGTGATTAAAACCCCAGCGGGATTTCCTAAAATTTTTTCTCAGTAAAAACCCGCTATCTTTACTGCAACTTTACATTTAGTAGTCATTTCCCCCTTTTTGTCTTTTTTTCCTACATACAAATACCTAATTATTAAGTTTAAAAAAATACGCATAAACACGCTTGAAATATAAGTTTTCCTAACTTAATCTATTATCAGGAGCATTACTAATAGTTCTTTAAGTTTAGGTTTAGATAAATATGATTAAATCAACGGGCTATCTTTGGTTTCTAAGCTTTGCTGTAATTTCTGCTATTACTGCCTATCCCTGTCAGGCACAAACCACTGTCAAATCGCAGACAAATGTAAATGCAACACAGGATATTACAATTACCGATTCACCAAATCTTGCTAACACTTCTGCCAGCCCTTTCTGGAAAAATCCTAACATTTCTAAATCTTTTACCGTCTCAGAATTGAATAGCACATCTCTTAACTCTCGTCCTCCTATAACAACTCCTCAAAAGCAATCTGCACGCACAAATCCATTAGGATGTCGATTTTTTGATACTCCTTCAATGCAGCAATAAATGTTCCTGCATCTCTTGATAAATAAAATATCATAGCTGAATAGAGGGCGATCGTTTTTTAGGATCGCCCTCTATTTGCGCGATCTTACTTCCTAGGAAAATTATATGTAGTAAAAAGGATTGATAAAATTAACTTGAGTTTAAATATTATCGGGGAAAGTCTGAAAGTTGTTTGATATCCTTCAAAACTATTTGAGGCTTCCCTTTGTACTGTTCTACCTTCCCACTGACATACACATATCCCCGTCCCAGACCCGCATAACGCTTCTCGATTAGCCGCTTCAAGGGAGCTCTTTCATCAGTTTCAGCATCTGGTATCCACAAATCTAATTTATGATAAACCGAACCGGCATAAATCAGAGCATTACCGTCGATCCATTTATTAATTCCCGCCTGCAAATCGCAGAAAATAGTAATAGATTTAGCTCTCTCAGAAGCCGCTAATATTTTCGGGTAGTCCAACCTCAAAGAAAGCGCTCCTGCCGTTGCTTCCGACAACCGAAACTCTTCAACAATTGAGGCGCGCATCGACCACCAAGGCAGTAAATTAGCATAGTTGCGAGAGGGAATTTTGGCATTGGTAATCGGATTCCAAATCACCAGATTGTAAGCTTTTGCTGCCGATTCTGCCTCAGTCATTTGGCGGTGATACAATCTCGATCGCCCGTATTTCACAAAGTAGGGACTCCAGCCTTCTTGAATCAGTTTTAGGTTGTAATTTTCTTCACCTTTGTGTACATAACAAAGTAGGCGGCCGTAGTTATCGCGGTATTTTTCTACCGCAATTTCTAGTGGGTCATCTGTATCAAATTCTATGTCAATTTTAGCAAGTCCGCCATCTGCTGTAGCGAAATATTTTTTAGCCATTTCTGAAGCTGCTTTCCCCGCCGCAGTTACAGGTTTAGAGCCTCCCGAATGACTTTCTTCTGTATCGACGCAAATCAGGCGCAGAGACTCGGTTTTGCCGTTGAGAAAAATTTTGATGCTGTCGCCATCAACTACTTTAGTTATTTGCAGGTTCGGAATTCTGGTTGCCATATTTTGAACCCTGTTGCATTTGAGATTTCATGCAGGTATCGGTTGAATTATACACGAGTTCGCTATTAATAGCAACTGTAATTTTTGTTGTTTGTATTAATATTTGTCAACTGTCGCGTATTTTATCAAATCTGGAAAAAAATTCCGAAAATCCGATTCTAAGCGCTGATAGTTAGCTGTCAAATCTTCTATGCCGCTTGCCAAGTTATTTGTCCGCTTGATTCGGGCAGACATTCTTGTAAGAGTGATGCCGATTTCGGCAATTTCCTGATAAGATGAAAGCAAGTCGCGGGCAATTATTGTTGGCAGCAGGCGCTGGAGAGATTCAGGCAATATATCGCGATTGTCTTGCAGGACTTTATAGACATGGCGAGAAAAATCCTGGAGTGGAATTTCTGAATATTCCAACCAATTTTTAGCCAAGAAGTGGTCGTAAAACACGTCTATCAAAACTCCAGCAAACCTGCGTCTCTGGGGAGAAATAAGGCTTTTACTCGATCGCACTATGGCGTGAGAGTCCGTGTAGCTATCTATTTTGCGGTGCAAATCGATGCCCTTTCTAATTTCCTCGGGATAAAGGTTGAGGGCCGTTCCTTTGACAAAATCTCCTAAGAGGTTGCCAATCAGGGATTCTGGCGTGCCTTTTGATAAGAATAGATGAGCCAAATAATTCATTGCTACAGTAAAAATATCTAAGATAACATAAGGAGAAACAGTAAGGTGCGCCGGGTCGTGCACCTTACTGCTATTAAGAAGCTGCCCTGAAAAAAATCCCCTTACGAACCACCCCGCAACTTATCCAAAACCGTCCGGTCTTCCAAAGTCGAAGTATCCCCAGAAACCTCTTGTCCCGCAGCCAAAGAACGCAGCAAACGCCGCATAATCTTCCCGCTTCGAGTCTTCGGTAAAGCATCAGTAAATCGAATTTCGCCGGGACGAGCGATCGCCCCAATTTCCTTAACAACGTGCTGCTTCAATTCCTTAGCCAACTCATCGCTAGGTTGCTGCGAATTGTCCAGCGTGACAAAAGCCACAATTTCCTCACCTTTAATCTCATCAGGTTTACCAACAACCGCAGCTTCCGCCACCGCTGGATGCGATACCAAAGCCGACTCGACTTCCATCGTGCCGAGTCGGTGTCCAGCGACATTAATTACATCGTCAACGCGGCCCATTACCCAGAAATAACCGTCTTTATCCTTGTGCGCGCCGTCTCCTGCAAAGTACACAAACTCGCCATCTTTCGGGTGCAAATATTCCCAATAGGTGCGGCGGAAGCGATCGGGATCGTTGTAAAGCGTCCGCATCATTCCCGGCCAAGGATGTTTCACCACTAAATAACCGCCACTTTCGTTAGTTACTGGTTCGCCATCTTGGTCAACAACATCAGCCACAATTCCGGGGAACGGTAGGGTTGCAGAACCGGGTTTTGTAGGAATTGCACCGGGCAAAGCGGTAATCATAATTCCCCCGGTTTCTGTTTGCCACCAAGTATCGACGATCGGACAATTCGAGTTGCCAATTACGCGCTGATACCACATCCAAGCTTCGGGATTAATCGGTTCGCCGACGGTTCCTAACAATCGTAAAGATGACAAATTGCGGGCATTCGGCAACTGTTCGCCCATTTTCATGAATGTTCTGATCGCAGTGGGTGCAGTGTAGAAAACGGTGACGCCGTATTTTTCGATCACATCCCAAAAACAGCCTGGGTTGGACGCGCGGGGCGCACCTTCGTACATGATTGTGGTCGCGCCGTTGGAAAGCGGGCCGTAGACTATGTAACTGTGGCCTGTAATCCAGCCTACGTCTGCGGTGCACCAGTAGACATCGGTATCTTGGAGGTCGAAGATCCACTTGGTTGTCATGTGGGTGTAAAGGTTGTAGCCACCTGTGGTGTGGACGACTCCTTTGGGTTTTCCGGTACTTCCCGAAGTGTAGAGTACGAACAGCATATCTTCGCTGTCCATCGGTTCGGCGGGGCAGTCGGCGGAGGCGTCTTTTTGCAAGTCGTGCCACCAAAGATCGCGCCCGGGTTCCATGTGCACTTGCTGTTTGGTACGCTGGACGACGAGAACTTTGGTAACGCTGGGTGTGACGTTGTTGGCGAGGGCTTTGTCTACTTGTTCTTTGAGGCCAACTGCTGCATCTTTGCGGAAGCCACCGTCAGCGGTGATCACGAGTTTTGCTTCGCCGTCGTTAAGCCGATCGCGCAAAGCTTCTGCACTAAAACCGCCAAAAACAACGCTGTGTACTGCACCGATTCTGGCGCAGGCTAGCATGGCGATCGCAGCTTCGGGAATCATGGGCATATAAATGCCGACGCGATCGCCTTTTTGGACTCCCAATTCTTTGATGACGTTCGCCATTTGGCAGACTTCGCGGTGGAGTTGCGCGTAGGTGAGGGTGCGCGAGTCTCCGGGTTCGCCTTCCCAAATCAGGGCGGCTTTATTTTTGCGCCAAGTGGTTAAGTGGCGATCGAGACAATTGTAAGAAATATTAATTTTACCGTTGACAAACCATTTAGCAAAAGGCGGCTGCCAGTCGAGTACGGTATCCCAGTTTTGGAACCAGTGCAATTCTTGGGCAGCGAGTTCTGCCCAGAATGCTTGGGGGTCAGCTTTGGCTTTGTCGTAGAGGGCTTGGTACTCTTCTAGGCTTTTGATGTGAGCTTTTTGAGAGAATTCAGCGGTGGGCGGAAATAGGCGTTTTTCTTGAAGAATTGATTCGATGGTATCTGGTGACATCGTTTTTAACTTTAGCTGCGGTTAGTCTTTTTAACTATTCTTTGCATAAGTTGGGGCAAAAGTATGTTTATTTTCCTTAAGACTTTGGGGAATTTTCTAAATGTTGGAGGTGCGTGAGAAATTACAGCACTGGTAAATTGTAAATTCTATCTTGGTAATCATTATCAAATGATGCTTCATAAATCAGAAGCAGTAGTTCAATATTTTGACCGATACTCAGCTTGGAATTCAGGATAAAGATTCCTGGAACATGACCATTTTGCTCTAAATGCTCTGTTAAATGAACTGGCATAGAGCGACAGTTGTTGGTAACAAAAATGAAGTGGTAGATTTCGCACCAAATAAGAATTTCTTGGTCGAGAGTGCCTTTCTTTGGAAGGTGATGTTAGTTCTCCCACTGCTAGAACAGCCAGAGCGGGATTGCGCCTGCGAATTTGGTTAACATACGCAGGATAGACATTTTCATCAAAGAGATACTGGATTGACATCCACTTTTCTCCTTGCATCTCTTTCTGCTTTGAATTTGCGGAGTTTTTCAGTCACTGGAGGAGGATTGCGACGTTGTTCTTCTCGCATTTTTTCGCCCCATTCTAGCCATTCGGTTATGTACTGACCGACTGCTTCTTGGTTGTGCAGGTAGTACAAAATTGTCGCATAAACTTGTTCGAGGGTGAGCGATGTATAAATGTTAGCGATTTCTTCGGGAGTTCGAGCGCGAAACAGGTATTCATAGAGAATGGTTTCGATGCCAATGCGGGAACCTTTGAGCCTAATATCGTCAGGTCTTAGGAAGTTGAAATAGTCCTCAAGTTGCATGGCTTGGTGGTTAGGATAAGAGTTGATAATATTATAATACCCGAACCTAATATGGTTTAACTTATTTTTTTTAAACTAAAAATTAATCAGACGGGCTTCACTCCTATGGTAACGGCTTTATAATATAGTTTACTGGATAAGCTGATCGCACTAAAGCCATGACCCTAAATTTCGACAGATATTGACAAGTGCTGCAAATTAGAGGAGAATTGACGGCGATTAATACAAACAACCACAAGGAAATAATTTATACTGAGATATTTTAAAGGAAAGTTTTTATTCAAATCGGAAGCTTTGCTAGAATAATTTACTTGGTTGCATCTAAAACCCTTGCTAAACTTAGAACCTATCAAAAGACAGCTCTCGATCAATAAGGGAAACCGCTCGGATATTTTAGGTGTAACAAATTTAGGTCAATTAGCCCTTGTAAAATTAAAAAAAGGAGGCAGCAAAAACAGTATCGACCAATTGATATGATACAGAAATAGCCTAATGAGCGAACGCCCTCAAAGTTCGGAATTTTCAAGGGTAGATTTTAATTAGGGATTTCTGCTTGTGGCTGTGGGTTCCCACTTCTCTCTTACTGCTATCGATTATGCTAAAAGTAAGCTGCCAGGAGTGTTGCTGTTAACCTCTGAAATCACTAAAGATGCAAGAGAAGACTATTATTTAACTTTCAATCAAATAGACACGAAAAAAATATCACGAATTAAAATTGATATCTTAGAGGATTCATTATTTGATTCACTTCCGTCGTTTATACAAGGCTATTTATTAGCTAAGGACGACCAGCGAGAACATATTTTAAAAATCATCCAAAAGATTCTCGTTTACAGTTCAACTATGAATTTTAATATCCTAAGTGGCTACTATGCAAGTGGCATGATAAAATCTCTGCAATTTGCCAAATATAACCAACAAGGTAAAATAATTGGCAACAAAATATGCGCTGCTTTGTTATACTCTCCGTCGGAAAATTTTCCAACAGGAAAGCTGTCTCTGCAAGTGTTCTTACCAACCGTTAATTTTAATCCACGCAAGCCCATCGCAAAATGTTGGACGTAGGGAGTAGCGGGGATATTTGTAGAAACTGATGATTTTATCCATGCCCATGAAGTCTGGGATCTAAATACAAGATTATGTACACTAAATTTAGACTGGAGATTAGAATATCCTCTCAATACTCCTGAGATTAATGAGATATTTTCCTGTTTTGAAGACTACTATATCAATTATCGCAAATATATGAAATCTCGCAAAAAATTAAGGCCTGTTACCCGTGCAGATTTTGCAACTGTAGAAGGAATGGTGCAAATGGCTTTAGAGGATTGGTGTGTCAGATAGTCAAGTTTATTGGTAATTGGTAATTGGTAATTGGGCGCTGACTGGGGAGTACCTCACGAGCAATGCCTCTATAAGAGATTTTACAGGAAAAGCCGATCGCACTATAGCCATGACCCCAAATTTAGAAGCAAGCCAACTTTCTCTAAATGACGTTCGCCCCCTTCTCAAATTGGAAAGACAAACAGGAGGATCTTTTGCTGAATTTTTATCTCTGGGATCTCTGACTGATTGTGAACAGCAGGAATTATTGCTAATCAATAATGACTTTTGGCGCTATCGAGAAGCAGGGAAAGTTTCTCAAGAATGGGTAAAATTTTTAGGACTTTCGCCTTTGATGCGATTGACGGAAATTTTTTAATTTCCTGTTGTGCTGGCAATGGGAAGTGCCATGTCTTGACTTTATTATTAGTATAGCCTGTATCAGAAAGATTAGATACAATAACAGCAAGGTCTTGAATAGGTAAATGCAGATGCGCTCGCGGACGGAATTTCCCAATTCAATCCAGAGTCATTTGCTCTCCTCGCAGGACGCTTAATGATAGAAAGACTGCGAACTTTATCAGACTCTGGCACCGATTTCGCCTTCGAGAAAACTTTAGCCAATCGTAACTTTGCTCGATTCTTGAGAAACTGTACAACTAAAGGCTACATAATCAACCTGATTTACTTCTGGCTGGAATCTCCAGGAATGGCAATTGAACGGGTGCAACCCAGGGTGGAAAGTAGCGAACATTCTATTCCCGAAATCGAGATAATTTCTCTCATATTGCTTTTGAGATAAATCGACCCTTGTTTTTTCAAACAAGCCCGTGAAGCGCAGCTATCCCGTAGGGCATCGCCCAACCTCAAACCGAAGTGCTCAAATAACCAATAACCATTAACAAATAACAAAACTCTTGTCAACAGTATTTTTTCGGAAATAATATTGAAGGTTAAATAAAAATTGCTAGCTAAGATTTGCAAATTATAGCACTTTGTTCAAAGTCTTTGAAAATGCTAAGTTAATTAAAGATTTTATCAAAGTGACGCATAATTCTTTACATGGTCGATCGCAATTTTGCTATTCTATTAGAAAGTTTCATTCCAGCGACTGAATTTTTGTACTCCAGTCCTACCCCTAAACAGAACGGCAGTTTCCACAATGAGAATTTTAGTCACAGGCGGTGCGGGTTTCCTCGGTTCCCACCTAATCGATCGCTTAATGGCCCAAGGACACGAGGTAGTCTGTCTGGATAATTTTTACACCGGGACTAAACGCAATATCCTCAAATGGCTGGACAACCCGTATTTTGAGCTGATCCGCCACGACATCACGGAACCGATTCGGTTAGAGGTAGATCAGATTTACCATCTGGCTTGTCCCGCTTCCCCAATACACTATCAGTACAATCCTGTCAAGACAATTAAAACAAACGTCATCGGCACGATGAATATGCTGGGGCTGGCTAAACGGGTGAAAGCAAGATTCTTTCTCGCTTCCACTTCCGAAGTGTACGGAGATCCTGACGTACATCCACAAACAGAAGATTATCGTGGCAACGTTAATTGTATCGGGATCAGATCGTGTTATGACGAAGGGAAGCGAGTAGCTGAAACCTTATCTTTTGATTACCACCGTCAAAATGGGGTAGACATTCGAGTGGTGCGAATCTTCAATACCTACGGCCCCCGGATGTTGGAAAATGACGGCAGAGTAGTGAGCAATTTTATTGCTCAAGCTTTGCGGAATCAACCGCTGACTGTATACGGCGACGGTTCCCAAACACGTAGTTTTTGCTACGTTTCTGATTTGGTGGAAGGATTTATTCGTTTGATGAATAGCGACCAAATCGGGCCGATGAATTTGGGGAATCCCGGCGAATACACTATATTGGAACTGGCACAAAAAATTCAAAACACGATTAATCCAGGGGCAGAAATTATTTTTAAACCGCTGCCGGAAGATGATCCTAAACAGCGACAACCGGATATTACTCGTGCTAAAAATTGGTTGGGGTGGGAGCCAACTGTTCCGCTAGATAAAGGTTTAGAGTTGACTATAAAGGATTTTCGCGATCGCATTGAGGGAAACCAAAAGTAGAGACGGCCGATGGGTAGGGGCAAACCCCCGTAGTTGGCCCAGAGATGGGTAGGGGCAAACCCCCCGTGGTTGCCCTCTAGGGGTAGGCACGGGGGCGCTACCCCTACAAGATATTTTTCCTTCTTCCTTCTTCCTTTTTCCTGCGTTTTGATCTGATTTATTTACTAGCTTTGAGGAGATTTCTATGCACGTTTGCGTCATCGGTACAGGATATGTTGGCTTAGTCACCGGCACTTGTTTGGCCCACATCGGTCACCACGTGATTTGCGTAGACAACAACGAAGAAAAAGTTAAATTAATGAAGTCTGGACAGTCGCCTATTTTTGAACCCGGACTGTCTGAATTAATGTCCTCTGCCTCTGCATCGGGCAATCTAGAATTTACTTCGGATTTAGCAGCAGGAGTGGCTCACGGGGATATTTTGTTTATTGCGGTGGGGACGCCTCCTTTGCCTACTGGGGAAAGCGATACTCGCTACGTGGAAGCGGTTGCTCGTGGCATTGGAGCTCACCTCGACGGCGATTACAAAGTAATCGTAAACAAGTCAACGGTGCCCATCGGTTCGGGGGATTGGGTGCGAAGAATTGTACTCGACGGTTTAGCAGAACGTCAAAAACCTCAAAGCGGTGACGGGGCTACTGGTGAGGAAGTAGCAGTAAAAACGGGTGTGGCATTTGATGTGGTTAGCAACCCGGAGTTTTTGCGGGAGGGCTGTGCTGTTTTCGATACTTTTAATCCCGATCGCATTGTTCTCGGTAGCAACTCTCGGCGGGCTATGGATATGATGCTACAGTTATATCGGCCGATTGTCGATCGCAAGTTTGCAGAAAATCCGTCTTTGCCGGAGGTGCCGGTGGTGATGACTGATATCAGTTCAGCGGAGATGATTAAGTACGCAGCTAATGCTTTTTTGGCTACGAAGATTAGCTTTATTAATGAAGTGGCTAATATTTGCGATCGCGTCGGTGCAGATATTACCCAAATATCGAAAGGTATTGGTTTAGATTCGCGGATTGGTGGCAAGTTTCTGCAAGCTGGCATTGGTTGGGGCGGTTCTTGTTTCCCGAAAGATGTCTCGGCTTTAGTTCACACTGCTGAGGATTACGGCTACGAGGCGCATTTGCTGAAAGCGGCGGTGGAAGTTAACGAACGCCAGCGGTTGATTGCTATTGAAAAATTACAGCACGTTTTGAAGATTCTCAAAGGTAAAACAGTCGGACTTTTGGGTTTGACTTTCAAGCCGGATACTGACGATTTGCGGGATGCTCCTTCGCTGAATTTAATCGAGAGTTTGAATCGGTTGGGAGCGAAAGTTAAAGCTTACGATCCGATTGTTTCTCAAACTGGGATGCGTCACGGTTTGTCGGGAGTGCTGGTAGAAACCGATGCAGAAAGACTGGCTGATGGTTGCGATGCTTTGGTGTTGGTGACTGACTGGGAACAGTTTCGTAATTTAGACTACGAGAAAATGGCGAAGTTGATGAATCATCCGGTGATGATTGACGGCCGCAATTTCTTAGACAAGAAGGCTTTAGAAGCGGCGGGTTTCCAATATGTGGGGATTGGAAGGTAAAGAAGAGTTTTGAGCAGAACCTCTATCTCGTAAGGTGCGCCGCAGCGCACCTTACAAACGAGCATTTCTAAGCCGTATGATGCGCCGAAAAACACCTTACATTTGCTGGCTACCAACAATCGCGGGTTGAGCCGCCGCGCGTGCTTTAAAAATTTTCCATCAATGTTTTTTCTTGAGCGTAAACATCTCGTAGCTGTTGCAGCGCTGAAGCCGAAATTACCGCTTTCACTGTACCGACTAATTTACCCCACTCAAGCAAGCTGTCAACTGAAACAGCGGCTTTGAAGTTATACCTATAGAATTTAGTCCAAAATTCTGGTGCTTGTGTCTGTTTCCAGCGTTTGTACCATGCGACAAAATCTTGAGCACAGGGCGGTTTTACTTCTAAGATTGGGGGAAAATCGGCGTAGCTGACAAATCGACTGAGGCCTTTGGCATGAACGTACACCACGTTGTGGCAGCATTCGATCCGGTATATCTGTTCGGGTGATATGTTGAACAAAAGTGCTACTGTTTCTTCGGTGACAAATCTCGATCGCGGATTGACGATCGACGATTTGTGAAGAATTTTTGATGCGCCGATCGCTGACGATCTTAACTGATTTTCTGATATCATTGTAGTTGCATCTGGTGGTGGTAGCTAAATCTATCTCTGCTAAGTGCGATCGACAGAAATTATCTGTCGGGATTAATTTTAACTGGCGATCGTCTTTAGTTTGCAGACCGGGGGCGATCGCTTTTTGATATATTATACTAAATCCAAAATTTTGTAAATAGTTAATATGAGCAAAGGCTTAGTCAGGTTGCGGGTTCGAGAGTTGGCGGCCGAGAAGGGATGGACGCTCAAGGAAGTTGCGGAGCGATCGGGCGTGGGCTACAGTACGATTAGCAATTATGCCCGTTCTCAGGGGATGGCAATGGTTGACTTTGCAGCAGTCCACAAGCTGGCTCGCACCTTTGATGTGATGATTGAGGATTTCGTGGTAATCCTAGAAAAATAGTTGAAGGTTTTGCCTAAATTCAATGTTTGAGCGATCGACTTTTGATGTGCCGATCGGAGTTTTGATGTGATGATTTCAGCATAGGTCGCCCGATCGCAACCAAAGTCGATCGCCTACAATCAAACTAAACCCCTTCGAGCCTAAAATTAGGAGAACCATCACATGATAGATGCAGCGCTACTATTGGGAGGGCTTTTCACCGTCGTGTGGCAAGCCATCGTGGGGACTCAAGCCAATGATGCAGCAAAGCACCTCTGTTTGACTGGGATAAAAAAATTATCACAAAACGGAAAAGTTGTCAATCACGATTTAGAAAAAGCGCTAAAAACTTCTTTCCTGAAAGCTCAACAACAAATCGCCTCAGAATGTCATAAAGAATTGGTTGAGCCATCTCGCAGGGCTTCTAAAGGAATCGTTATTTACTTACCTCAACACCGTCCTTATTTAGAATGGCTAGATAAGAAGATTAAGCAGTTAAAATCTGAATTAGAAAAAGTTGATAAAGAAACAGTCCCGTCTGGGATTCCGATTGCAGGTTTAGATGAGATTGAATTGCTGCTGACTGCCACAGATGAGTTAAAGCAGAATCGGGTTGAAGCAGTTAAGCAAAAACTGCTGGAAGTTGCCCTGGAAAATTGCGATGTCACACTTTACAAAACTAAGTTAGAGCAAGATTTATTGCCCTTGGTAGCTGCATACTTTGCTCAGGAAATCAAGGAAAATGAAAAGGTTTTTCAGATATTTACCGGGCAAACTTTAACGCGGATTGATATCAGAACCCAAGAAATGTATGCTTGGCTTGAGGAGATAGTGGAAAAGAGCCGCATTGCTTACGTGCCGATTGACTGGGAAGCTATTTGCCAGCAGATATTATACGAGAAAGAACAGCAGCGACTGAGTAGCAATCAGCTAACTTTTGGCAAACATCAAATAGATGATGTTTATGTACCGCTGGGATTGGTGGAACGGCAGAAAGTGACTCAGCGACGCGAGGATGTTGCGGCTGAGGAAGGTTCGGATTTGTACCGAGAAAAAGAAGTTACTCAAACATTTGAACATAGCGAGTTTCTCGAACAAGTGCTGCGGCAAGGAAGTAGCCCGAAAAGCAATGGGAAGCGGTTAGGAATTATTGGGGAACCGGGGGCGGGGAAAACAACGCTGTTGCGGCAGATTGCTAATTGGGTGGCGGCGGAAATTTCGGAGGCGATTGTAATTTGGGTATCCTTGGCGGATTTGCAGAGGAAGGAATTAGAAGCCTATTTATTTGATAATTGGCTGCTGGCGGCTATTAAGAGAATTGGGAAGGCTGAGGCGACGGCGGAAATTAAGGATGATTTTTTAGCACAGTTTAATGCTGAGCGGGTTTGGTTGGTGTTGGATGGGGCGGATGAGATGGCTGTGGGTGATGGCAATCCTCTGACGGAAATTCAGCGGCAAATTAGAACGGGCGGCTGCATTCAAAGGGCGCGAATTGTGCTAAGTTGTCGGCAGAATGTTTGGGATGCGATCGGCTCTGCGTTGGATACTTTTGATACTTATCGTACTCTGGAGTTTTCCTATCCCGAACAGGTGGAAATGTTGATCGATAAATGGTTCGGAACCCCCAGGGGCGGGCACGGGGGCACCGCCCCTACAGATATCCTCGACGTAGGGGCGGTGCCCCCGTGCCCGCCCTCTGCTGTGGGGGATCTCGCGCAACAGCTACGGGAAGCATTAGCAGCATCGGGAAAAGAGCGAATTCAAGATTTAGTGAAAAATCCCCTGAGATGTTCGCTATTGTGCGGCACTTGGCAGTCGTTGGATGGGGATTTGCCGGATACTAAGGCTAAGCTTTATCGGCGGTTTGTGACTACTTTGTATCAGTGGAAAAAACCGCGCCTGAATTGGATTCAGCAGCAGGATTTGAATGCGGCTTTGGGGAAATTGGCTCTGGCTGGGATGTTAAATGAAACGGATCGGTTTCAGTTGCCCGAAAGTGTGGGATATGGGGTGATGGGTGAATCGCAGTTTGAGTTAGCTTGTCGTTTGGGTTGGCTGAATTTGGTGGCGAGGGACGGGGAGACGGCGGAAGGGATTTATGCTTTTTATCATCCGACTTTTCAGGAATATTTTGCGGCGTTGGCGGTTGAGGATTGGCATTTTTTCTTGAATCACTTTCCTAAGAATCCGCAACATCCTGATGCTAGATATCGCATTTTTGAGAAGCAATGGAAAGAGGTGATTTTGCTGTGGTTGGGGCGTGAGGAGGTTGGGAAGGAGGAGAAGGAAGCGTTTATTAAAGCGTTGGTTAAGTTTAAGGTTGGGTGGGATAAATTTTATGGATATCGGGCATATTTTCTAGCGGCTGAGGGGATTGCTGAGTTTAAGGATTGTAGTCTTGCTGATGAGATTGTGTCGCAGATTGTTATTTGGGGATTTGGTTATTTTAATAAGCAAAAACAGGAGTGGCGGACATTTCTCGATCCAATTGTCGATAGAGCAAGGGAAGTTCTGAAAGAAACCGATCGCAAAAGGGCTATCTTCGCTTTAGTCGAGTTAATCCGCAATTGTGGTGATGAATATACCCGGAGGGAAGCGACAAGAAGTTTGGGGGAAATCGCCAAAAATTGCCCAGACACGATCGCCGCTTTAGTCGAATTAATTAATACTTCTCAGGATGAAGTTACTCGGTGGCAAGCGGCAGATATCTTGGGTAAAATTGATAAAGATAGCCCAATAGCGATCTCCGCTTTAGCAGAGTTAATTCACACTTCTGTTGAGAAAAACACCTGGAAGCGAGCGGCATATAGCTTGGGGACAATAGGCAAAGATAGCCCAGAAGCGATCGCCGCTTTAGTCGAACTAATCCGCAATTCAGTTGAGAACGGTTTCTACCCGGTTTTCGGGTGGAATCACGTACCTACCTGTATAATAGTGGCATATAGCTTAGTGAAAATAGGCAAAAATAATCCAGTTGCGATCGCCGCTTTAGTCGAGTTAATCCGCACTTCAGATAATAAAGTTACTCAAGGGCGAGCGGCAGAAATTTTAGGTAAGATAGACAACGATAACCCGGTAGCGATCGAAACTTTATTGGATTCAATCCGCAACTACCGTCCTAAAGATAATCGTTATCAAGCGGCAGAAAGATTAGCAACAATTGGCAAAAGTAACCCTGTTGCGATCGCTGCTTTAGTCGAGTTAATAAGCACTTCCCGCAATCAAGTTACCCGGTGGCGAGCCGCAGAATGTTTAGGGAAAATAGACAAAGGTAACACAGTAGCGATTTCAGCTTTAGGCGATTTAATCCGCAATTCAAACAATAAAATAACCCAGTCATCAGCAGCAACAAGTTTAAACAAAATAGGCAAAGATAGTCCAGAAGCAATTTCCCTTTTAGTCGATTTTATCTGCAATTCAGGTGATGAATTTACTCGACGTTTAGCGGCGGGAAGCTTGGGGGAAATCGGTAAAGACACCCCAGAAGCAATCTCCGCTTTAGTCGATTTAATCGCCAACTCTCAGAAGGAAGAGACTCGACAGCAAGCAGCAGAAAGCTTGGGGAAAATCGGCAAAGATAGCCCAGAAGCAATCTCTGCTTTAGTCGAATTAATCCGTACTTCTTATAAAGAAGAGACTCGGAGGCAAGCGGCAGCAAGTTTAGGTACAATAGGCAAAGATAGCCCAGAAGCAATCTCCGCTTTAGTCGAGTTAATCCGTACTTCTCAGAATGAAAGTACCCGCTGGCGAGCTGCAAATAGTCTAGGGAAAACAGGCAAAGAGCAGCAACTTGCGAGTTCTACTTTAGTCGAGTTGATCGGTACTTGTCACGACGATTCTTTTGTAGAGAGCAATAGTTTATGGACAATAGGCAAAGATCAGCCAGTGGCGATATTCGGTTTAGTCGAGTTAATCCGCAATTGTGGTGATGAATATACCCGGAGGAGCGCGGCATTAATGTTAGGGGCAATAGGGAAAGATTACCCCGAAGTTATTTCCGCTTTACAGGAGTTAATCCGCAATTCACGGGAACTCGATACCCGGTGTGTAGCGGCATATAGCTTAGGTAAAATAGACATAGGTAACTCAGTTGCGATCGCCGCCTTAGTAGAGTTAATCCGCAAGTCACGTCCTGAAGATACCATGTATGACCCAGCAGGTTGCTTAGGGAAAATTATGACAGGTAAACATTTCGCCACCGCAGTTTCAGGTTTAAAAAAATGCCTAACTTCCGAAATCTATAAAAATAATTTTGGTCGCAATGAGAAGTGCTACCGACTCATCTGGAATTGCGCCGAAAATATGACTTACCCAGAATTTTATCCAGCATGGCACGCTTAACCCACCGCTGGAATTACCCTTAACAGGTTTTGGGCCAAATCAAGAGGACTTGCCGAATGCGGTACAGAATGGGATGCGAGGGATGGGTTCGTGATCCAGGGGCCGGACACGGCAGTGCCGTTTCCCGAAAGGTATCACAAAAATGTGCGATCGACCAAAAGCAGATGCGAACAAATCCTTTAACCTACAATACTATTTCTAGAGATGCCATCACCGAGCCTCCCAAAGACTCCCCCAAACCATGCCCAAGCCAAAAAAGACCCCCCAAAAAACCTACACTGAAATCAACCTCAGCGACCCTCAATATTACTTCAACCGAGAACAAAGCTGGCTAGAATTCAACAACCGCGTGCTTCACGAAGCCCTCGACCCCCGCACGCCCCTCCTAGAAAGACTCAAATTTCTCGCTATTTTTAGCTCCAACCTAGACGAATATTTTATGGTGCGCGTGGGCGCCCTCAAACAACAAGTACACGCAAAAGTCAGCAAATTAACCTCCGACGGCAGCACGCCTCAACAACAGCTAGATGCCCTTAACAAGCGGCTTTTGCCGATGGTTTCTCAGCAACACGCCTATTTTGAGCAAACCCTGCGGCCGAAACTTGCAGCAAGCGAAATCTACATTCTTGACTACATTGACCTCAATCAAGAACAGCGCAATTACTTGCACCGCTACTTCAAAGAACAAGTATTTCCCGTACTCACTCCCCTAGCAGTTGACCCCAGCCACCCATTCCCCTACCTTTCCAATCTCAGCCTCAATTTAGCAGTAGTAGTCCGAGACCCTGACACGCGCGAAGAATTGTTTGCCCGCGTCAAAGTCCCGCAGGTTTTGCCGAGGTTTTTGCCACTACCGGGAGATTTGCAGTGGCAGCAGAGGGGCAAATCTCCAGTTTGGACTGGCGTGCCCCTAGAACAGGTGATTGCCCACAATTTAGAAGCTTTGTTTCCGGGGATGGACGTAGAGGAATATCACCCGTTCCGCATTACTCGCAATTCAGATTTGACGGTGGAGGAAGATGAGGCAGAGGATTTGCTGCTGGCAATAGAACAGGAACTCCGCAAGCGCCGGTTTGGAGGTTCTGCGGTGCGGATGGAAATTCAAGCGATTATGCCGCCTGCGCTGCGAGATATGCTGATGGATGAGTTGGATCTCGGTGAGCAAGATGTTTACGTCGTAGAGGGGCTGCTAGGCCTCAAGGATTTGATGTCTTTGGTGGGGCTGCCAGTGCCGGAACTGAAAGACCCGACTTGGACTCCGGTTGTGCCACCGCGCTTGCGGAACTTGGAATCGGCAAGGATTTTAGACAAATCGATGTTGAATGCTGAAGATGGTGAGGATATTTTCACCGCCATCCGCCAGGGGGATTTGATGCTGCACCATCCTTATCACTCTTTTGCGGCGACGGTACAGCGGTTTATTACTGAGGCGGCGCACGATCGCTCCGTGTTAGCTATTAAGATGACTTTATACCGCACTTCTGGTGATTCGCCGATCGTCAGCGCCTTAATTCAAGCAGCGGAAAACGGCAAGCAGGTAGCCGTTTTAGTAGAGCTCAAAGCTAGGTTTGACGAAGAAAATAATATTAATTGGGCTCGCAAGTTAGAACAAGCTGGAGTCCACGTAGTTTACGGTTTGGTGGGACTCAAAACCCACACCAAGATTGTGATGGTAGTGCGTCGCGAGGACGGGTACATCCGCCGCTACGTCCACATCGGCACCGGCAATTACAATCCCAAAACAGCCGGACTGTATACAGATGTGGGTTTGTTGAGTTGTCGCGAGGATTTGGGATCGGATTTGACGGATTTGTTTAATTATTTGACTGGTTATTCGCGGCAGGTATCTTATCGCAAATTATTGGTGGCACCGGTCAATATGCGCGATCGATTTTTAGCTTTAATTCGCCGCGAGGCAGAATTCTGTCGCTTGCAGGCCGAAGGCGGCATTGGTAGCTGTGGCCGCATTGTCGCTAAAATGAACGCTTTAGTTGACCCTCAAATTATTGTTGCTTTGTACGAAGCTTCGCAAGCGGGAGTTAAAATTGATTTGATTATCAGGGGGATTTGCTGTTTGCGTCCTGGCGTTGAAGGTGTTAGCGAAAATATCAGAGTTATCAGTATTATCGGCCGCTTTTTAGAGCATTCTCGGATGTTTTATTTTTTCAACGGTGGCGACGAAGAGGTGTATATTGGTTCTGCTGACTGGATGCAGCGGAATCTCACCAGACGGGTTGAGGCGATCGTTCAGGTGGAAGACCCAACAATTGCCAAGGAATTGCAAGAAATTTTGGGTGTAATGCTGGCTGACAACCGCCAAGCTTGGGATTTGCAGCCGGGAGGACACTACTCTCAGCGGCGGCCGCCTGCTAATTGCCCCGAAGTGAGTTCCCAGCAAATTTTGATGGATATGGTGATGAATTAATCATTAGTCATTAGTCCTGAGTCATCAGTCAAATTTGGAGTTAGCAGTTGTCGGTTCTTGTTAGTTATTCAGCTATTGTGCATTTAATTTTCACTTTTAGGGCGGGCAAGATGCCCACCCCACAAGATTTTTAATAAACATAACTATAGCCATTCTTGCATGAATTGTTGATGGGCATCTTGCCCGTCCGTGCCAGTTGTGGGATGGGCTTCTAGCCCGTCCAGCGTCGAAACCAGAACCACGTTCATAACTGACGAAAGAATTGCTATGTGCAAATTAAATGCGCGACAGCTTAGCCGACAACTGACCACTAATGACTGTTGACTACTGACTAATGACTACTTAACTGCTAAAAGTACGCTTGAATTCTTCTAACAAATCATCAATTTCTTCGATCGCCTGACTCACATCTATTCTCAGGGCTCCCAAGTCCGATCGATCTAACAGCCGCACGAGGGATTCCCGCTTGCTCTCGATCTCTGCTACGCGCTCTTTGATTGTTTGTGCATCCATGGTTTTTTGCCTTTGCTACTATTAACAAAAATATTTGACATTCCCCCCTGCGAACAGACGGAGATTCTTAATCCACCGACATACCTTTTTGGGCAAATCCTTCACTGTTTTTATATGAGAAGTGATGAACCTGCTCAGGGTTTTTGGGTCTGTGTTATAGTTTGATTGTACATCAAAACTTCCCCCAAACTTCAGCCAAATTTTAGCGCAAAAAAGGCGGACGTTTGGTATCTGCGGGTTTATTTTTCATCATTCCAGCTAAAAATCGCTTCAGGGCCTTCTCCCGGTTTGTCATAAAAGCAGCCCAAAATCCCGGTTGATATTCATCCATTGTCTTGGCTAGGGCCCAGACATCGATCGCTAAGATATTATAAAGCCTTTCATCTTCACGTTTGAGCGAGTTAATCTGCTCCAGAACCGCCTTGTTTGCTCCAGCAGTTTGTTTGTCTTCGTCTTTAATCATGTCCGAAAAATGGTTGAAAGGGCAAGAGTGTCGATCGCGATCGCAACTCTGTATACTTTGATGATACTGCCGATCTCGATTGCCTTCTGGAACCAACGCCGCGCAATTAACACGGATATTTACCGATGGCGCGCCCGGGCGAGTCCGGCTGGATAAGCTTCTGAAGCTAGAGACAAGACTGTGGATGCACACCGCTCCCGCGCTCATAGATGCTAGCAGTTTTTGCAGGTCTTTTGGCAAAAAAACTAAATTTATTCAAGACTTTTTGACAGATAATAATTAAAGTATATTGTTGATTCCAGCTTACTACCTCACTAATATGTTACGTAAAATTTCTTTAGCAAACCTAGCCTTAGTTGTGGGCGGTATTATAGCAGCAGTCGGGTTCGGAGCTTACTTCACAGACAGACCTACCCTGAACCTAGCCGGTTTTTTTTATGGAATTCCGCTGTTGCTGGGAGGTTTGGCCCTGAAAGCGGCCGAACTCGAACCAGTGGAGTTCACCGAACCTACCTCTGCTGAAGTTCTCCTCCTGCGAGAAACTCAGGCTACAGATACTCAAAACCAAGTCCGCAAAGATATTACCCGATTTCGCTACGGCCAACCCGCCCACTTAGATGATGCTTTGGAGCGTCTGGGGCTGGCGCCAACAGACGAGGAACGGCCGCTCCTGCAAGGGTTGCGGGAAGTTGATGTTGACGGTGCTTATGGATTAATTTTAGAGTTTTATTCGCCACTAATCCCGATCAACTTATGGGAAGAAAAGCAAGACAAAATAGCTACTTTTTTTGGACCGGGTTTGCGCGCACAAGTGAGTCAAAAGGCTGGTGACAAAATTGAATTGGCTCTCATTAAAAATACTCAAGCTTAAAGTAGTCTTAAGTTTTGAGTGCAGAAATTTTGAAGTTGCCAATTAATCATTAATCGTGTATCAGCCCAGATACTGATTTTAGCGGCAGCTTGAAACCTGTCGCTATCAACAAAAGCTCAATCCGCAATTGGGCGATCGCCCCAATTGGATTTTCCTTAATTACAATAGTAGTTGATCGCCGATCGGCAATCTTAAATCTGGAGAAGCACAAATGGTTTCGTCCCAAAGCAGGATAGGTATTATCGGCGCAGGAACATCAGGAGCTTATCTGGCAATTCTGCTGATTCAACAAGGGTTTCAAGTTGACTTGTTTGAAAAAGCACCCCATCCGCGCACCGATGGCTGTGGTATCCTAATCGTACAAGCAGGTATGCAAGCACTTCATCAAGGCAACCCTCAAGTCACCGAAAAAATTATCAACTCAGGCGATCCGGTTAAATTATTCGAGTTTCGCAACCTGCGCGGCGGTGTCATCAATTCCGAACCCGTCACCTACGAAGAAAATGAACTCCCAGGAATGCTGGTACACCGCAAAGCTATTTTAGAAGCACTCCTCGACGAGTTACCCCCTGAGTGTATTCATTTTAATGCAGAAGTAGCATCGATCGCCCAAACCGAGCACAGTGGGATCGCCCACTTCAAAGATGGCAGTAAATGGGAAGGCGATCTTTTAATTGGTGCCGATGGAATCGTCTCAAAAGTTCGTCAGTATATAGTTCCAGGTGTTGAACTATTCTATTTAGGCGATATCGTCTGGCGAGGAATTGTCGAAGATCCCAGCTTCTGTCCTGAAGGAAACTTTTTTGTTTATGTACGCGGTAGGGGAATTTATGCCAACTTCTTTCACATTGGTGGAGGTCGCACTCATTGGGGTTTCTTTATTGAAAAAGAGCGCACAGAGTCCGAAATAGGGAAACTACAACCTAATAATATTACCATTCCTCCCCAAGAACTAGCAAAACTCCCAGAGGATGCGCGAAAAGTGATTGAATCAACCCCTGTGGAAAATATTGTATGTCGTTTTTCCTATGACATTGACCCCTTACCAAAAATCTATGATGGTCGTGTTATCTTAATTGGAGATGCGGCCCACGCGAAAAGTTCCACACGCGCTAGAGGTATGACTTCCGGCTGGGAAGACGGCCTGTGTTTAGCACAACATCTCAGAGATAGTGCTAATATTGCCGAAGCGCTAGAAAATTTTCAAGCTGAAAGATTGCCGATTGTCCACGAATATCAACGCACTAGCCGCGAAATGAGTTTGAAAATCGGTCGCCGCTAGCCCAATCAAAAATCATCAATATACCCAGATGCCCGACTTCTGGGAGAAATCGGGTATTTCAGAAAAAGCATTTTACTCGATCGCGTTTTGTAAAGAAACTGGAGGCTGATTTAATGAATAATGATCCTGTAATTCATCAAGATACCGTCAACCCTCTAAACTCTCCCGATTTGGATAAAGTTCCTGAGATTTTTACCCGTCATCTTGGCACTTGGAAAGGTGAATATATTAAGACTGATACTCGCGGACATTTTTCTCGCAGCTTCTTCGGAGATTTTACCATCTCGATTGAGGGAAGTCACTACCGACAAGTTAACAATTATGAATATTCAGATGGTTCTCGCCTCCAGCTTAATTTTCAAGGTGAATTTGAAAATCGGATTCTGAAAATGTCTTCTAGCAGTTATTCTGATTTTTCGGCTATCGCCTGGGATGCAGGCCAGGAAACCGTTTGCTTTCGGGCAACTAAAACTCAAGATAACGCCCTGATTACTTTTGTGGAAACAATGACATTACTCAGCGAAAATCAGCGAGTTCGTAGCACTCAAGCCTTTAAAAATGGCATTTTCGATGGTATCTCATTTATTGAGGAAATACGTTTGTAGTCGAAGCAACAACTGCCTCTTCTTCTTTCTCTTCCTTTGCGTTCTTAGCGCCTTCCCGGTTCATTTAATCTTACTCCATAAGCCCTTGGAATCAAAAAAACAGGTTAATCAGCATTAACAAACAAGCGAGAACGAGTAATAAAACGCTCTCCATCCGGCCCTTCCAGGGAAAAATCGCTGCCTCCGGGTCCCGATGCTACGTCTATAATTAACTGCGTGTGCTGCCAATATTTGTATTGCTGCGCTGCAATATAAAAGGGACAACCGCCTATTTCGCCCAGCAATACGTCACCATCACCGATTATCAATTCCCCATCGGGAAAGCACATGGGGGAACTACCGTCGCAGCAGCCGCCGGATTGGTGAAACATCAATTCTCCGTGTTGAGTTTTGAGATGGTTAATTAATTTTAAAGCGGCTTCTGTTGCGGTGACTTTTGCGATCGTTTCCATTGCAGTCTCTTTGTGTAGCAAGTTTATTTCGTTTTTGAAGGAGATTTTTTTTTATGAACCGCAGAGGGCGCAGAGGGCACAGAGAAGGAGAGGAAAGAGAGAAAGAAGGAGTTCACGAATCATTGAAGTTTGTCCTTCTTCCTTTTTCCTTCCCAATGACTAAAACCTTAGAAAAAGCCTAAAGCTTTGGGGCTGTAGCTGATTAACAAATTCTTAGTTTGCTGGTAGTGATCTAACATCATTTTGTGATTTTCGCGGCCGATACCAGATGATTTGTAGCCGCCGAATGCTGCGTGGGCTGGATAGAGGTGATAGCAGTTTGTCCACACGCGGCCGGCTTGAACGGCGCGACCCATGCGGTAGGCGGTGTTGATGTCGCGAGTCCAAACTCCTGCACCTAAACCGTAGAGAGTATCGTTGGCAATTTCTAATGCTTCGGCTTCGTCTTTGAAGGTGGTGACTGCTAATACTGGGCCGAAGATTTCTTCTTGGAAAATTCGCATTTTGTTATTTCCTTTGAAGACTGTTGGCTGGAAATAATAGCCGTCTTGCAAGTCGCCGGATAAGATGTTTCTTTCGCCGCCAATCAGGCATTCTGCGCCTTCGGCGTGACCGATTTTGACGTATTCGGCGATTTTTTCCATTTGGTTGATGGAGACTTGCGCGCCGAGGGCGGTTGTCGGATCTAAGGGGTTGTCTTGTTTGATTTGGCGGATGCGATCGATCGCCCTTTCCATGAATCGATCGTAGATTGACTCCTGAATTAAGGCGCGGGAGGGACAGGTGCACACTTCGCCTTGATTAAAGGCAAACATGACTAATCCTTCGACTGCTTTGTCGAGGAATTCATCATCTTGGGCGCAGATATCTTCAAAGAAAATGTTGGGGGATTTGCCGCCTAGTTCTAGGGTGACGGGGATGACGTTTTGGGAGGCGTATTGCATGATTAGCCTGCCGGTGGTGGTTTCGCCTGTGAAGGCGACTTTGGCAATCCGGGGACTGGTGGCGAGGGTTTTGCCGATTTCGGCGCCGGGCCCGTTAATGACGTTGATTGCGCCGTCTGGTACTAAGTCGGCGATGATTTCCATCAGTACCAAGATTGAGGCGGGGGTGGGGCCTGCTGGTTTGAGGACGACGCAGTTTCCGGCGGCGAGGGCTGGGGCGAGTTTCCAGGCGGCCATTAATATCGGGAAGTTCCAGGGGATGATTTGTCCGATGACGCCTAGGGGTTCGTGGAAGTGGTAGGCGACTGTTGTTCCGTCGAGTTCGCCGATCGACCCTTCTTGAGCTCGGATGCAGCTTGCAAAGTAGCGGAAATGGTCGATCGCCAGCGGTATGTCTGCGAGGCGGGTTTCGCGAATTGGTTTACCGTTGTCCCAGGTTTCGGCGATGGCGAGGCGATCGAGGTTTTCTTCGATGCGATCGGCAATTTTGTGTAAAACCCGCGCCCTATCGGCTGGGGAAGTCTTACCCCACTTGTCTTTCGCGGCGTGGGCGGCATCCAATGCCAATTCTACATCCTCGGCGCTCGATCGGGGAACTTGACAAATTGATTTTCCTGTTATTGGAGAAAGGTTTTCCGAGTATTTCCCTTTCACCGGTGGCACCCACTTGCCGCCGATAAAGTTGTCGTAGCGAGTTTGAAAAATCGACTGACTGCCGGATTGAACAGGTGTTGCTACTACCATTTTATTACCTGATTAAAATTTGTTTTCGCGGACGCTTGAAATCTCTTGAATATCAACTATCGTCTCTTTTCCGGAACTTCGGTCAATTTCTATACAAAATTTTACATTTTTAAACTTTTGTGGAGTCATTGTAGGGGCGGGTTGACAACAATTTGTGACTCAAGCCAACTATATCAAAAACCCGCCACCACCCAACGGTAAATACTATTAATTAACTGTGACGCAGCGGAAGTTCTATCCGAAATCTAGTGCCTTTACCCGGTTCTGAAAAACACTTGAACTCTCCTTTGTGCTGCTCTACAATTATCCGATAGCTGACAGCAAGTCCGGAGTCGATGGTTGGTTCCGCAGGCTGTGCCACCAAATATGGGTCAGAAATTTGCGCTGTGATATCTTTACTGATTGCCATGTCGTTATCAGCAATCTCAATACAAATCCGCTGAGCATCGACCACCTCAGTGCTAATCAAAATCACCGGCTTAAATTTCATTGATTCCAACTCTTCCAAGTCTTGAGCAGACTCTTCTAAAGCATCGATCGCGTGATTAATAATATTCAGAAAAGCTTGATTGAGCAGACCTGCATAACACTCAATCTGTGGTAAATTGCCGAATTGTTTAATCACCTTGATGTCTCGCCTTCCCTCGCGAGCCGGCAAGCGGTGCTGCAACAACAACAGAGTATTTTCTAAACCGTCGGAAACATCGAATAACTGCCAGCCCGATCGATCGCTGCGGGAAAAATCCTGTAGCGACAAGATTATTTGCCGGATGCGATCGCTCCCGGTACGCATGGAACTCACAATTTTTAATAAATCATCGAGTACGAATTCCACATCCATATCTTGTTGTTTTTGCAGAATTTCTGCTCCGGGATCTACTAGCTCTTTTTGATACAATCGCAGCAGTTCAATTAAATCGGTGGCGTAGCTTTGAACGTGAGTTAGATTGCTGTAAATAAAAGTAATGGGGTTGTTAATTTCGTGGGCGATACCAGATACCAATTCGCCTAAAGTAGACATTTTTTCACTGTGCAGCATTGGATCGCGCGACAGTCGCAATTCTTGCTGGGTGAGCTCCAACTGCGCCCTCAACTCGCGCGATCGCTTAGACGCGCGCACCCGCCCCAAAAATTCCTGCTTAACTATCGGTTTAAACAGAAAATCGTCAAAGGGCGCGTCCAATTCTGGGGCGTCTTCAAAGCGATCGGCTGTTGTCAGCAGAATAAAATAGGCTGTAGCCAATTCTCGATCGGCTTTCACCAGCCGACACACCTCCAAAAAGTTGATTTGAGGCGAAGTCCCGTCGCAAATGATCACATCCGGAGAAAATTCCCTCGCCAAGTCTAAACCCTCATTACCGTCGGGAGCGACTCTCACCTCATGTTCCTCCCTCCCCAGCAACTCTTGCACGACTTCAACAGTCACAGCATCCGCGATGATCGCCAGAATCTTTGGCATACTTCTACCAGCTCCACAATTACTTTTTAGGATACAACCGCCACAATTGCGCCGACATATTTAAAATTCCCAAATAGTTCAATCCCACAAAAAACAGCCCATGTCAGTTTCCTCAAACGCAAAAATAGCTCGGTAGAAGGTATAATTTTAGACGTGCAGCGCAAAAACGCAAAATCTCGCCTTCGTAATGAGGCTTTTAGATAACAGCTTTCTGCCTTCTGACTGCTGACAACTCTCCTAAATCTTCCTCAAGTGGCCCCCGGAAACAATAAAAAAACTTTAAAATTAATCAATCAATACTTCGGACAGTTTCATGACCCACGTCCATAGGCGAGAAACCCAGTTTCTATGAGTTTGGCGACAAGTCACGAGAAATTTACCAAGAAACCGGGTTTAGCAAAGTCCCAAGTCCGCACAGTTGAACTTAGGTTTTGAGGCAAGTAGTCAGCGTTGCCCTGTGCAGGCATATTGCGCTGGAACCCTTATTCTACTGTTGGTCATCAAAAATTATCCGAAGAATTGATCAATAGTATCGTCTAATTAACCTTCTAGGTCAGCGCCTGGGAATGCCAATTACCAACACCACCTCAACTTTGATTCAATCCGAAACACTAGAACTATTAGAATGGCCGCGCCTGTGTCAGCACTTGGCTACCTTCGCTGCGACTAAACTCGGCGTCGCCGCCGCCCTCGACCTCCAAATCCCGGCAACGATAGCTCAAACAGCAGAACTCCTAGCCCAAACTCAGGAAGCTTATCAGTTAGAGAGTCGCGCTGGCGGTGCTTTGAGTTTTGAAGGAATCCAAGACATCGGCACTTCCCTGCAGCGAGCCGAACTCCAAGGTTTGCTCAGTGGCGAAGAATTGCTGGGAATTGCTACTACCCTCGCCGGAGCAAGGCAATTGCGCCGGATAATTGACTCTCAGGCAGATGTGCCGACACTCAAAGAACTGGCAGCGCAATTGCGGACTTATCCCGAACTAGAGCAAGAAATCCATCGCTGTATAGACGATCGCGCTCAAGTAGCAGACAGAGCCACTCCTAAATTAGCAGGAATTAGAGTTCAAATGCGACAGTTGCGCGATCGCATTTATCAAATATTGCAGGGGATTTTGCAGCGCCAATCCAACGCCGTACAAGAACAGCTAATTACCCAAAGAAGCGGACGCTTTGTCATTCCCGTCAAAGCTCCCCAAAAAGATGCCATACCGGGCATCGTTCATGACTCCTCGGCCAGCGGCGCGACACTCTATGTAGAACCCCACAGCACAGTCAATCTTAACAACCAAATGCGGCAGTTTCTCCGGCAAGAACAAGCTGAAGAAGAAGCAGTCCGCCGCGCCCTCACGGAGCAAGTCGCAGCAGTAAAACCCGATTTAGACAGATTGTTGGTTGTAGTTACAACTTTAGATTTAGCGGCCGGTAAAGCGCGTTATAGTTTTTGGTTGCAAGCAAATCCGCCGAAATTTATCGAATTAGGAGAGCCAGAATTAGCACCAAAAAATCCCGAAAAAGAAGATGAGGAAAAAGAAGATGAGGAAAACTCAGAAAACAGTCAATTATTAATTCGCAACCTGCGATCGCAAATTACCCTGCGCCAGTTGCGACATCCTTTATTAGTTTGGCAGCAACAGCACGAACAAGGCTTTCCAGTCGTGCCGGTCGATTTAACGATCGCGCCGCACATCCGCGTCGTCGCCATCACTGGCCCCAACACTGGCGGCAAAACTGTGACCCTCAAAACCTTGGGATTGGCAGCTTTAATGGCGAAAGCAGGAATGTTTGTTGCCGCCCGCGAACCCGTAGAATTGCCTTGGTTCGACAATATTTTGGCCGATATTGGTGACGAACAATCTTTGCAGCAAAGTTTGTCTACTTTCTCCGGCCATATCCGCCGCATCAGCCGCATTTTAGAAGTTTTACACAATAAATCGCAGGCCCAAGGGGAAGAAAATTCAAACCTGACAATTACTAATTCCCAACAGCAAGACCAAGAAGTCACAGATACACAGAACACTGTTTCTGCTCTCCCAATTCTCAAGCCTAAATTACAAATTCCTCAACCCCAAATCCCAATTACCAATTCCCAATTACCAATTCCCAAATCTTTAGTTTTGTTAGACGAAGTAGGAGCGGGGACAGACCCCTCAGAAGGCAGTGCATTGGCGATCGCCCTGTTGAAATACCTCGCCCAACATTCCCTATTAACAGTTGCCACTACACACTTTGGCGAACTCAAAGCCCTCAAATATCAAGACTCCCGCTTTGAAAATGCCTCAGTAGAATTTGACGACAATTCCATGCAGCCAACCTATCGCTTGCTGTGGGGAATTCCCGGACGTTCCAACGCCCTCACCATTGCCAAAAGACTCGGTTTGCTACCATCCATAGTCGATGAAGCTCAAACCTATGTGGGGGGAGCATCTCAAGATGTCAATCAAGTGATTGCCGGACTCGAAGCACAGCGCCGGAAACAGGAAACCAAGGCCAGAGAAGCAACTCAACTGCTACACCAAACCGAAAAACTGCACAGAGAAGTTTCTCAAAAAGCAGCCGCTTTGCAAGAGCGGGAGCGAGAACTAAAAATAGCTCAGGAAGTGGCAGTAAATGAGGCGATCGGGTCGGCAAAATCAGAAATTGCTCAAATCATTCGTCGCTTGCAGTCGGGCAACCAGACGGCTCAAAATGCCCAACAAGCGACAGAAACCTTAAATCAAATTTCCCAAAAACACCTGCCCTCTCGCCAACAACCGGCTAAACCCAAACCGAGTTTTATGCCGAAAGTGGGCGATCGCATCCGCATTCCCAGCTTGGGCCAAACCGCCGAAGTCCTCAGCGGCCCGGACGCTAACGAAGAGTTGAGCGTTCGCTTTGGGATTATGAAAATGACTGTCAAACTAGGAGAAATTGAATCCCTCGACGGTCAAAAACCGGAAACAAAAGCTCAATTAGCCAAGGTAGCAGCCCAAGCACAAGCACTCGCTACCGCTAAAGCTAAGCAAGCAGCGGCGGAACCGGCAAAACCCAATCCCGAAATTGCCATTCGCACTGCTAATAATTCGATCGACCTACGGGGTGCGAGAGTCTCAGACGCAGAAATCGAAATAGACAGAGCTCTTTCCAAAGCCGTCGAATACGGTGCGCTGTGGATAATTCACGGTAAAGGTACGGGACAGTTGCGGCGCGGGGTTCACGAGTTCCTCGCGAATCATCCGCAGGTTTCCCGCTTTGAACTCGCCAGTCAAAAAGAAGGAGGTGCAGGTGTGACGGTGGTTTATTTGAAATAGTCAGGATTTACGCATTTCCGGTTGACTCGTAATTATATATAGCAATCCTAAATCAGTTTCAATAACTGGTTAACTGGTTCCCAGGCTCTTCCTGGGAACCGATGTCACTCTTGCTCTGCCTCGGCCCAGACTATGGAGGCTCTTCCTCCGGATATGCGTTACCAGGCTCTTCCTGGTAACGAGTATAATCATTTAGGATTGCTATATTTCTCGCGAGCTCTGTTGAGGCATTATTCAAATGACTATATCTCTGTTTACCCCTGGGTAAGGGCTGTAAATTCCCCGAAAGAATTGGTTTAAAGTCGGAACCCTTGTAGGGAGAAATTAAAAGAAGACTATTGATTACTCCCATCCTCTTCCTTCCAGCTAGAGGTCGCCCCCCGTGCGGTCAACTGTCCACTGAACCTCTATTTTTTGGTAAGTGTTCAGGGGGGGTACGAAGTTAATAGGGTTTGGGACACTATTAAACCCCTAAGTTTGAACTTAGGAGGCTA
>NZ_JAUBQW010000283.1:0-2004 GCF_036701485.1 Microcoleus sp. Pol11C3
GATTTAACCACTCAAAAACATTAAACATTTTAGCACTTGATTAGATAAACTTATCACCACAAGTTCTGAAGAGCCGCAGCGATGTTAAAAATCAGAGTTATGGGAAGTGCGATCGTCAATCCGGCAACTGGATCGGGACTGTTGAGAATCAAAACTGAGGCTAAAGATAGGGCTAACACCATACCAAACAGCAGGCTGATGGTGACGCCGGAAGCTAAAACGAGATTTCCGCCAGTTTTCTGTATCAGTTTAACGCCGGCTTTGGTGGCGCGTCCTGCCTTGCGTAAAGGGGCATGAGATGACATAATAATCTCCAAAGGTTATTGACAAATGGAAATGACCGTGGGATTTTATCTATACTTCACTGTTTTAACCTGTTAATGCGGAGTGCGGTAAGGGGTCTCAACAAAAATATATAATTTCCAGTAAATTGTTAAGATTGAAAACCGCCCGGAAATTTATTTGTGCGGATTCAATTCAAAACTAAACATTCAAAACCCAACAATCAAAACTATTTAAAAGTTACTGCCATGTCTATTATTGAAATTGCCCAAAAAACGCGCGTATCTGCTAGAAAATTGGCAGTTTTGTCCGCTGATGCCAAAAATCAAGCTATTGAGGCTATGGCTAAAGCTTTAGAAGCTGCTGCGCCGGATATTGTGGCGGCGAATGCGGCTGACTGCAAGGCGGCTGAGGCGGATGGAATTGCGAAACCGCTATACGATCGCCTAAAGTTGGATGAGAGCAAGTTGAAAAGTGCGATCGCAGGCGTGCGCGACGTTGCGAAACTCCCTGAGCCGATCGGTGTCGTGCAAATCCACCGTGAATTGGATACAGGATTAATTCTGAAGCGCGTCACCTGTCCTTTGGGCGTTTTAGGCATTATTTTTGAAGCGCGCCCAGAGGCGTTAATTCAGATAGTATCCTTGGCAATCAAATCGGGAAACGGCGTCATTCTCAAAGGCGGCAAAGAGGCTGTTCGTTCCTGCGAAATCTTGACAAAAGTGATACATCAAGCATTAGCAGAAACTGCGGTTAATCCAGAAGTCGTGCAGTTGCTGACCACGCGGGAAGAAACAATCGAACTGCTCAAAATGGATGAATATGTAGATTTGATTATTCCCAGAGGTTCTAATTCCTTCGTGCGGTTCGTGCAGGAAAATACGCGAATTCCAGTCTTGGGACACGCCGACGGAATTTGTCATTTGTACGCAGACAAAGCGGCGGATATTCAGAAAGCAGTAGAGATTTCTGTGGATGCAAAAACTCAGTACCCAGCCGCCTGCAATGCCATTGAAAGCTTGTTAGTTCACAGTGCGATCGCCCCCAAATTCCTGCCTGCAGTTGCCGAAGCTTTGCAGCAGAAAAAAGTCGAATTGCGGGGAGACGAAAAAACTCGCGCCCTCCTCGAAAATATTGCCGAAGCAAATGAAGCCGATTGGTCTACAGAATACAGCGATTTGATTTTGTCAATCAAAATAGTAGATTCTGTGGAAGAAGCAGTTAATCATATCAATACTTACGGTTCCAGACATACAGATGTCATTGTCACCGAAGATAGCGAAGTCGCCGAAACTTTTTTAAATGGAGTAGATGCGGCCGGAGTTTATCACAATTGTTCGACTAGATTTGCCGACGGTTTCCGCTACGGTTTCGGTGCAGAAGTGGGGATTAGCACCCAGCAAATGCCGCCTCGCGGGCCGGTTGGTTTAGAGGGCTTGATTACCTATAAGTATCGAGTTGTTGGAGATGGCCATGTTGCCGCGAGTTATGTGGGGAAAGATGCTAAGGAGTTTACTCATCGGGATTTGTAAAATCGAGGTGAAGTCAACTGGCGGTGCATATTCTGCACAATTGTCTCCCAGTAGGTGATTCAGCTTTTGGGGAGATGTCGAATATTTCTGATCCCAATGACAACTTGAGTAATTTTACTTAGGGCTTGCTGAATAATCGATCGCAAACTATGAATAGGAGCGACCGATATATTCAAACTCAACTAAAGAT
>NZ_JAUBQW010000062.1:0-34819 GCF_036701485.1 Microcoleus sp. Pol11C3
TGAGTTTCAGCTTCTAGTCTTATGCACGAGTCTATCTTTTATTAGATAAAGTTATCACCATAAGTTCTGAAGAGCCTAATTTCGTTGCTTTTGCCACCCCAAAATAAAGGTCTTTAAAAAGTCAACTACCCGATTCAAATAACCAAATTGAGGGGGATGTAGGGGTGGTATTATACTTGGATGAAAATATTTCACAATTAACAGACAATTTCGCTCGTCAGAAGTGCGTGTATAGCTGAGCTTGTCGGCAATTTTGCTGATAAGTTTTATGCCTATTCCACGTGAGGGAATTTCATTGAGATTATTTCTCATTTTGGTATCCTTTCTCGTCTTTTAATAGGTGATTTTTAGAGACATAAAAGAGTGGCATTCTGAAGGGTTAATTTTGCAGGATTTATGCCTGACTTTTCCCCTATGCCGTGCATTTGTTGTCAGGATCATTTTCTCTTTGTTGCTGGGGTCTTGACAAACTCAGTTTGCGATCGCTAAACTGAGCGAAAACTGAGATTGACAATTAAAGAAGTAAATTATATAATGACGACCCTCAAAGCCTCTGAGGAGGGATTAGTAAAAATTAGGCAAGCTAGAAGAGAAAGGGGATCGACGATAGAAGACCCCAGATGGTTAGTAGAAGCTAGTCAAAAATTAGAGCCCGATCGAACTTGGACAGAGGCCGGGCCCTATGCCGATGGCCTCTCGCTGCCAACTTGGAGGCGTTTTTTAGGAGGAAGAGAATCCATTAAAGCTAATGCTTTCAAGGTTTTCTGCACGGTTTTGCAGTTGAATTGGGAAGAAATTGTCGATCGTCCTCCACCCGAAAATCCGCAGCCACCGAATTTAGACATTAATTCCTTAGTGCAAGAGATCCGGCAACAATGCCACAGCAAAATCCAACAGCTTTACAGCAAAATGCAACTCTTGGATATTGCACAGCCCGTTGATGTCAGCAACCTCTACGTTGAAGTCAACATTTTGGAGGAAATTACCAGTTGGCAGCCGGGAGAAATTCGCGATTTATTGAGAGACTTCAACCCAGATGCGGATAACTTTAACCGATTGGGATTGGGTAAAGTACGCCAGAAACGAGTCCCTGGATTGGATGCGGTGAAATCTCACTCTAAACTGATGGTACTCGGCAAACCTGGTTCCGGTAAAACTACTTTTTTGAAACACATTGCCATTCAGTGCGATCGCTCAGAATTTGAAGGCAACAAAATACCTATTTTTATCCCTCTGAAAACCTTTGCTGAAATCGCTAATCTGGACTTATTAGAATATATCAGCGACGAATTTGCCAGTTGCGGAGTTGATGCGCGATCGCAAACTGAATTTGTACTTAGTCAAGGCAGAGGGCTGATTTTATTGGACGGCTTAGATGAAGTGCCAGAATCAGATAGCGATGCAGTCGTCAAACAGATTCGTCAGTTTGTCCGAAAGTATTACAAAAATCAGTTTATCATCACCTGTAGAATTGCTGCGTCTAAGTACAGATTTCACGACGAAGCCTTTACCTCTGTTGAGGTAGCAGATTTTAATAATAAGCAAATCGCTGCCTTTGCTCGCAATTGGTTTGTGGCATTTTCCCAGAATCTGGAAGCAGGAAAAGCTTTAGCATATCAATTTTTAGAGCAGCTAAAACTGAATAAAAATAAGCAAATACGAGAACTGGCAGTAACACCTATCTTGTTGAATCTGACTTGTTTAGTATTCCAAGCAAAAGCAGATTTTCCATCCAATCGAGCCAAATTGTATGAGGAAGGAATGGAAATTATGCTAAAAAAATGGGATGAAACGAGAGGCATTCAACGAGATGAAATTTATCGCAATTTAGATTTTTTACGCAAGAAACATTTACTTGCTTTTGTGGCCACTATTACTTTCGAGCGGGGCGATTACTTTTTTGAAAAAAACACACTTCAGCAATTGATTGCCGATTATCTGGCTAACTTAAGGGATGACAAAACTGACCGCGTTCAATTGGAAATGGATAGTGAGGTTGTGCTGAAGGCTATCGAGGCACAACATGGGTTATTAGTGGAGAGGGCAAGGGGGATTTATTCGTTTTCTCATCTAACATTTCAAGAGTATTTCACTGCTAGACAAATTGTTAACAATTCCGAGCCCCAAGCTTTGGAAAAACTGGTCAGCTACATCACCGAGAAGCGTTGGCGAGAAGTTTTTTTCCTGGCGGTTGGGATGTTGCGAAAAGCTGATGACTTATTGCTGTTAATGAAACAACAAGTTGATGGATTGGTCGCTGACGATGAGCAGTTACAGCAGTTCATAGTGTGGGTCAACCAAAAATCCCTTTCTGTTGATGTTCCCTACAAACCTGCTGCAGTTAGATTCTTTTACTTTTCCCTTCTGCCATCCCTTGAGATTGCTCTTAATCGTAACCCTGAGCGTTTGCTTGACCCTGGGCTTTACCTTGCCGTTAAACATACCTTTGACCCTGCTGTTCAACTTACCCTTGGCCTTGTTCTTGACCTTGCCATTTTGCCTGTAGTCAACTGTGCTATTGACCCTGCCCTTAGTCTCGCCCATGACATTCTTCTTGTCCCTGTTGTTGAACCTGAACTGATGCAAGCACTGGAAGAAATTAAGAAACAACTACCTCACCCAGGTGGTGACAAGGAAATATTTAGGCAATGGTGGCAAGCTAACGGACAAGTTTGGACTAGGCTATTAAGACAAATCATAATTTTCTACCGCAATATAGGTCACGATTGGCAATTTAGCGAACAACAGAAGTTATTGCTGAGGAAGTATTACGATGCTAATATTTTGCTGGTAGATTGCCTTAATAGCGCTTCTAATGTCTCTCCTGCTGTGCGGCAAAAAATTGAGGAGACATTGCTGTTGCCGATCGCAAATATCCAAAAAATCGGTGACAAGTGCGATCGCCCGCTCTAATTCCACTAGCTACCTACTCCGATATCAAGATGCGATCGCTCCACAATAAGTCATTCAAAGCCAGGAAAATGTCAAAGGATATATCCACCTTGAAAAACTGGGAAAAATGGCAAAAAGCCCCCTTTTCTAGGGAGCTTAACGACTTCCGTTATTGCTCAAAACACAAATCCTACTGCGCCTTTGGCAAGGACTTTTGAGGAGTTGCTACACCAACTTTGGGAATATCCATTATCGGTGCGTTCACGCCAAGCATCAAATCGTTGGGATTAACAATCTCCACCAGAGGCTCGTTCAAAGCCACAATCAAACCGTCAGATTCACCAGGAACGGGCGATCGAGCAAACTGGGGAGCAAACAATTGGCGGCCGCCACCGACACCAGATACCGCTGCTATCAACAAAGCTGCGATCGCACCTCCACCCAAAATCCAAGTTTGTTTCGGCTTGCGTTCCACCCGCTGCAAAACCTTCGCTGCCAACTCCTGTGCAGATTGTTCCGCAGCAGGCACCGGCATTGCCTGAAAACTCTGCTGCATCATCAGCAGTCGCGAGTACAAACGTTTCGTAGTGGGGTCATTGGTCAGCCACTCCTCAACTTGCCGACGTTCTGCCGCCGTCACTTCGCCGTCGAGGTAAGCACTCAGTAATTCAAAGTGATCGCGCATCATAGTAGTTACATTCCCCTGGGGATAATTGTTGTTAGCTTGAGCTTCAGCGAGTGAATCCCCGATACCTTGCTGATTCTGATTTTTATCCGATTCAAAGTTATAATTCATCTTTCACACTTGCTTTAATTGGGGGAAGGATGCCCTCGCTATTAGAATGATTTACTGCTTATTTATATTTTAAAAGAGAAGTTTTGATGTGACAGCAAACATCACCAAATCTTTTTGACTGGCCTCTCAAAGCACTATTGCTAATTACCATCGAGATATTTTTGCAATTCCAACTGCAATCTTTGGCGAGCTCTAGCAATTCTCGACTTGACAGTTCCCAGAGAAACTCCTGTCATTTCGGCTATTTCCTCATAGGCTAAACCTTCTATTTCTCTCAAAACAATTGTCGTGCGGAATACTTCCGGCAAATCTGCGATCGCCACCCGCAACTGGTCGTAAAATTCTCGAGTCGTCAAATCTTCATCTGGTCCCGGACTGTCGGCCGGAATTTCCCAATCCACCTCGCCATCTTCCAGAGTACGGGGTACGTCGAGCGACAGCGGAGTTCGCACCCGCTTGCGCTTCCGCAACTCATCGTAAAACAAATTAGTAGCGATGCGGCTCAGCCAGCCCCGAAATTTAACAGGCTCTTGCAAGCGGTTAATATTGCGGTAAACTCGAATCCACACTTCCTGAGCCAAGTCTGCTCGGTCTTGCCAGTCAGGGGCCAAGTGATAAAGTACCCTGTCTACGTGGGACTGATACCGCTTCAACAGTTCTGAAAAGGCAGTGCTCTCAGGTCGATTTCCTTCCTGACAACGCAATACCAAGTCATAATTAGAGAGTTTTTCGGCTGGCAATTGCACTCTTTGAACGGTCGCCACAACCGCAGACCAGGACACGGAAATAAAGTCGCTCATCGGTGGAATTGGCTCATCGAACATTCCACACTTTTTGACGCTAGCAGATCCCGATTGGTTCCCGCGCTCGGAAACTGCGATGGGCTTGAGTCATCAGACACTCAATGACTGCTGACTGCTTACTAATGCCCGACAACCTCGCACGCTCCAATACTCACCCAACTGCTAGAACCGTCGGCCCAATGTTCCTTTTTCCAAATCGGTACATTGTGTTTGAGCGTATCTATGGCGTACTGGCAAGCTGCAAAAGCCTCCCCTCGGTGGGGACAGCCAACAGCCACCAGTACGCTGATTTCCCCCACCTGCAAGTGTCCGACGCGGTGGTGAATGGCGACCCGATTGACATCGGCCCACTGGCGGCGGATTTCCGTAGCGATTTGCTGAAATACTCGCACGGCCATCGGTTCGTAGGCTTGATATTCTAGGGAAACTACAGCTTGACCGTCAGTTTGGTTGCGGACTGTACCGCTCATCATTACCACGGCTCCGTTGGCGGGGTCATCTGCCAAAGCGTATATTTCCTCTACAGACAAAGGCGCTAAGGTAATGGCGAAGCTGTCTGATTCATGGCGTTGAGGAATTGTGCCGATCGAAAGTGCAGCGAAGGAGTTCATTGCCAAAGAAGTGGTGGTGGGGAAGTTAATCGATCTTGACACAAATCAAGTCGCGATCGATTGCTCTTGCATCCTTGTCAGAGAAACAAGATGGCTAATCTTGAGGCAAATCTCGTAGCTTGCGGGGCGCGACGCCATCACCCCTAACTTTTATACCAACCAGTGCGATCGGCTACAATGTAACTGGCCCGAACCAAACTAATACCCTGCTTGAAGACGAGTAGGATGCTTGTCCGATAGAATTAACTGCCGATATGGCTGTAGCAATTCAATAAATAAGCACCAAAATAAGTAGTATCATTCGCAACTAAGTACAAGCAATTTCCAACCCCAATCGATAACTTCGTTCCCTTTTGAATGACACAGTTAAGTTTAATTCTGCCCTCCTACTTGATCCGCGTCGCCCAAATCTTTAGCAGCAGATGTAAACTTTATTTATTTTTTTGTTCCGGAAAGCTACTTAGATGACATGATATACCTGTGCAGGATTCAAGAAAATGGGCGACTACTCGCCAAAAGCAAGACAGTAACGCCCTCTTGTGCCTTTTCTGAAACATAAGTTAATGGTTTGGGCTGTTAATTGAGGTTTCGACCTGAATCTGCACCAACAAATGTTAACCACAATCACGAGGAAACTATGGAAGCACTAGCATTGAGCCAGTCTTTTGTTGCTTATGAATCTCCAGAGTCCGAACTCCAACTGGAATTGAAAATTCCTAATTCTGCATGGGTAGGCGTTGCAGGTATGGCAGTAGCTCTATCTGTTCTGGGTACCCCCGGTGAAGCACAGGCAAGTTGCGGCTACCGTCACTGCGGCGGTCACAGCCGTAACAGCTACGCCGAAGTTGCAACCAACGGCGGCCGACTGAATATCCGCCACCGCCCCGATGGCTGTTCTCATGTCATCGGCAAGTTATACAATGGAGACAATGTGGCATTGACCGGTCGTTACAGAAACGGCTGGGCCCAACTCGAAGGTGGCGGCTGGGTGTCTGCGTCCTGGCTCTCCTAACTCTTAACTAGATAACTTTACATTTCTAGAAAGAGTTTTAATCGTTACCCGGCGATACTGGGTAACGATTATTTTAAATATGCGATCGAGCCTGAAAATAATCGAATATCCGAAATTCATGACTAACAACTAAGCTGTCGCGCATTTAAATTGTATATTCAGGGCGGGCGAGACGCCCACCCCACAAGACTTTTATTTTTTTTACAGACAATTTAAAGGCAGAACAGCTTAACAGCCTAAACTTTACCCCCGCCGATTAGATAAAGTAAGGCCATCCGCACCGCCACGCCGCTGGTAACTTGCTGAGAAATCAGGCTAAACTGGGCATCGTCCATCAAATCCGAACTAATTTCCACGCCACGGTTAACTGGGCCCGGGTGCAAAACTTTCACATCCGGCTTGCAGAGTTTGAGTCGATCGCGCGTAATCCCGTACAAAGAATGGTACTCTCGTAAACTCGGCAGTAAATGGTCGCTCATCCGTTCCTTTTGCAGCCGCAAAGTCATCACAAAATCAGCATCAGCCAAAGCAGGTTCAAGCTGCCAGTGCAAAAATAATTTGCCTTCCCTACCATCGCCACACTCAGCAAACAACAGCGGTAGCAAAGTTGGCGGCCCGGCCAAATGAACCTCTGCCCCAGAAGCCGTTAGACTCCAAATATTAGACCTAGCCACCCGCGAATGTAAGATATCCCCCACCACAGCAATTTTTTTGCCCGCTAAAAGTTCCAGTCGCGGACGTTCGGTATCTAACAGAGCACAAATAGTAAATAAGTCTAGCAAACCTTGCGATGGATGTTCGTGCTGGCCGTCTCCAGCATTCAGAACGCTGACTCTCGAACCCAAGCGATCCATTTCCGAAGCAATCGTGCTGGGAACTCCAGCTTGTTCGTGCCGGATTACCATCAAATCCGTTCCCATCGCCAGATAAGTCTTAGCCGTATCCAGAATAGTCTCCCCCTTCGTCAGAGAAGAACTTCCCGGCGTAAAATTTAGTGTATCTGCCGACAGCCGCTTCGCCGCCAACTCAAAACTATTGCGAGTCCGTGTAGATGGTTCAAAAAACAAATTCGCGACCACTTGACCCTGCAGGGCCGGCACTTTCTTGGTGCGGCGGCCGAGCACCTCCCGAAAACTGGCTGCAGTTTGCAGCACCGTATCGTATTCGTCCGAGGTAAAATCAGCCAGAGTAAGAATGTGTCGCCTTGTCCAAGTCATACAATTTTAGATTTTAGATTTTAGATTTATTGAATCAAGACGGACGATGGGTTTGAAACTTGCCTGCTGGCCCACGTGGGGCAGCCTAGAATGTTCGATCGACCTTTAGGGGTGGCGATCAACAGTATCCAACAATTTTTGATCGCTTTTGCGGTGAGTAGAGTTATAATCTGTTTATCTAGCTTAGACCCCACTCTCACAGCTAACCCAGCGTCGAAGGTGAAACAGATGTGGTTTAGCAGGAAAGCGGAAATTACGCTGTAGCAGCCAAAGCGCAGTAGTTGCAGTTTCTTCTACGCAAACTCAGCCTTGTCAAGAACAAGCCGAACGCAGCCCTTGCATCTACCACTATGTGGAAACAATCGAGGCGGTCAACCTCCCACTGTCGATCGACAGCATATAGCGGGACATCTTAAAGATGATTAATTCTTTGAAGTCGGTCTTGACTCTTCAGTCTTGCTTATAGCCCCTTGTCAAAACGAACTGTGTTAAGATACAAGTTGAATATGTAGCTTCCCGACAAAAATCTACACGTATCTTGGCGAGACTGTTCTTGGCGAAACTGCGGTAACAAGTGTGAGCTGGGAAGTTGTAATTACACAAGATTTAAACAATTCAAGAGGTATTATGAGCCAGAAGGTTATACAGCCGATGGTTAAGTTCCAGCGTCAGGTGCATTCTCTCGTCACGTCTGACATTATCAAGCCCACAGACAGCATTTGGAAAATTGCTCTGCTTTATGGCGACGAATGGCCTTACTGGAAACAGCAACTCCAAGAGTTTGATTTTTCTATGCAAGACCCCGTTAGCGAGTTGATAGCTGTAGAAGCTTGGGACGAGGAATAACAGAGGATACTGAGGACTTCGGTGTCGGGAAGAAAAGAAGATGCGATCGGGTAAATTTTCTTTCATAAATTTCCGTGGCTAAATTCTTCCCTCTTCCCTCTTCCCTCTTCCCTCTTCCCTTTGCCCTTTGCCCTCTTCCTAATGACTTGTGACTTTTGGCTTTTGGCTTTTGAGTTTTGACTTCGGACTTTTGTTAAACCGAAGCTGCTAAAGCTCGAGCTAATTGTTGAGCTGTTTGAAAGCGATCCCCAGGCTTAGCTGCCGTGGTTCGCACAATGGTGTCCCGCAGCTTGGGGGCGATCGTCGGAATATTTTCGAGCTTAAACCCGTAACCTCCAGCTATTTTCCCGTAAAAGTTTTGAGGGCTTTGGGCCGTCAGCAAAAAAATCAAAGTAGGCCCAATAGCATATAAATCCGACTGAGGGAGAGGCTGTCCCCGGTCTTGTTCTGGTGCGGTGTAGCCTTCAACGCCGATGCGAGTGCCCGGAGGAGTGCCGATTTCTTTAACGGCACCAAAATCCAGCAGCGTAATGCAATTGTCGCGGTGGCGCACCAGCAAATTAGCAGGTTTAATATCCCGGTGGACGATCGGGGGTTTTTGAGAGTGAATGTAGTCCAAAACCTCACAGGTTTGGATCATCCACTCTATTGCCTGTTGGGGAGCAACAGGCCCGCGGTTGTAGATGCGTTTTTCTAAATCCTCGCCGTGGAGCATTTCCATCACCAAGTATTTTTTGCCCCCTTCCACAAAAAAGTCAAAAAACTGAGGAATTCCCGGATGGTGGAGGGCCTTGAGAGTTTTAGCTTCACGTTCAAACAGTTCTTGAGCTTTGGCAATTTGAGCCATGTCAGCATTCATTTCCTTGAGGACTACCAGAGAAGCTGCGGGGGAACTTCCGGGTTGTTGAGCTTTCGCTTTCTCTCGATCCCAGGCTAAAGTCGTTGTCCCCATACCGCCTTGGCCCAAAGTTCGCAGCACTTGGTAGTGGCGCACCGTACGATCGACTTTAATCGGTTCGCCGCAGTGGATGCAGAATAAATTCCCCGGCGGGTTTCCCGCATGGGTACACCTCGGGGTGGCGAGATTGACGGTGGGGTTCGCCTCAATCTTGCCGCCGAGTTCAATAGTAATAACTTGGAATTGCAGAATTGGGCCGCCCCGCGCCAACTGGATCAGGGCACCGTCGGATATCCAACCCTGAGACATGAGAATACCGTTCACCAAAGTGCCATTTGTCCCGGAATTGACTAAGTACCACTGGCTGGATCTCCCGCTATTAACTCTTTGCAATTCCAGATGCTGCCGTGAAACTAGAGCATTGGGGATCACAACGTGATTTTCAGGAGAGCGACCGATGCGAATAATGGATTCGCTCTCGAAACTCCACTGTTGCAGGGGGGTCTGTTTGTCTGGATCTAAAAGAGTCAGCAGCATTTTCGATTGATGTGGTTGAACTCCCTGATGTGGCAGTGAGAGTTTGCGGGAATTTACAGATTAGGGGCGTAGGACTTTGAAAAATTAGAAATTAAAAATTAATTATGAGCTTCACAGGTGAGTTTCACTAAAACTTTATAATATCCTGATTATGATTAAAGATTCCATAAACCATTAAGTTATAAATAGTTTTTGGGGAACAATTATCCGTCAAAATTCAGAGGGGTCGATCGCTCCTTAAAACACAGTCGAGCGATTCAACACTTGAAACTAAAAAAACTAGGTAAACAATCACTAAACTTTTACGTAAATTTGATGTAGCAGCAGATTGTAATGTAAGCCCCACATATATATGTAGGGCGGACACTTCCCACCTATGCCCACCTTGCCCCGAGAGCGATCGAGTATAAAACAGATTTAGCATCAGCCCGCGTGCTGACTCACTTCATTTTAGTTGATTTTTTTTCATTAGACTAACTATTTTTGTAAGTGAAAGCTCTTTCAACTATGATGAATCCACTTACTATCAAGCCACTTTTTCCCGTAAATTCCCGGAACAGAGTCTCAAAATTAAAGCTACGGATAAATGGTTGGTATTTCACAGATTTTCTGCAATCGTATCGGTCTGCAATCACTTTTTGAGTAATCAAACAGAAGTTGTTTCACCACCGGATACCTAAAAACAGAGCGAGCAGTAAAGCCTTGCCCGGAAACGACAGAAGCTGTTTCCTTTGCCTGCAACAATTACAGGTTTAATCCAAGCGGTCGCGGGGGAAAAGCGCCGCCTTTGAAAAAGTTGGCAGCATCCAAATTCTAAAATCGAAATGCGCCTACCTGCGCCCGAATGATAATTGCCGTGATATTGTCGTGACCGTTGCGTTTGTTACCCAGTTCAATCAACTGGGCAACTCCCTGGTCGAGATCAGCTTGGGGATTGAACAGGGGTTCGAGAGTGTTTTGCCAGTGAGTTTCTAACAAATCATTATCTGTCAGGCCGTCGGAAGCCAAAATTAATAAGGTATCTTCGCACAAGTCTAAAAACTGCACGTCAGGCTTGAGAAAATTACTGTCTCGTGGGCCGATGGCTTGAGTTAGTTGATAGGCATCGGGGCGGGCATAAGCAGTTTCCGGGTCAACCCCGCGCTTAATTTCGCGCTGACCTACTTCGTGGTCTGAGGTGATTTTTTCTAGGGCCTGTCCCTTTCTCAGTCGGTAGAGGCGGCTGTCGCCAACGTGGGCAACGGCGAAGTGGGTGTCTTGAACTAAGACTGCGACTAGAGTTGTACCCATGCGGGCGCTGCCGGAGCGTCCGTCCTTTTGATTGATTTCAAAGATGGCTTTGTTGGCTAGCAGGACTCCTTCGCGGATGGTTTCTGCAGGAGGTAGTTGATTTTCCCAACTGGTTTGAAAAAATTCTCTGAGGGTTTCAGCGGCTAGTTGACTGGCTACTTCTCCGCTGTCGTGTCCGCCCATGCCGTCGCAGAGAATGTAAAGCCCTTTAGTTTGAAAAATGCGACCGAAGGAACTTTCGAGTTTGTTGAGCTGAGTCCAGATGCTGAAGAAGTCTTCGTTGTGGTCGCGCGTGCGGCCAACATCGGTGAGGCCTGCGTCTTCTAAGCTGTAAATCTGGAGTGGCATCGGCTGAGTTAAGACCTCGCCAACCTCGGGGGGCGACTCGTCGGGGCTGCGGTAATGCCTGCGTCTCGGGGTTGAGCTTGGTGAAGGTGCGGGTTGGAGTTCCAGGGGAACAGTTTCTAGGCGCGATCGCAATTCTTCGATTGTGTTAATCTCGCCTCTGTACATTTGTTGCAGCAGTTCGAGCAAGGCGCCAAACTGAGTGCGATGATCGGACTGGCTAAATATCACCTGCCACAGTTGCCCCAAATCTACGAGTTGCAGGTTTGAGCCGGCGGGTTCGGGATAGAGGTATTGCAGTCGCAAAGAAGCCAAAGAAAAGGAAGAGTCGGGGTTGACTCGCAAATTTGTCAGTTCCAACAAGCTTTGCCGACAGCGCCAGGGTTCTAGGGCAGCCCACAGTTCTGTCATTTCGTGCAGCCAGTATAAAATTTGCTGGGTGGAAGTTTCGGGTTGACTCCAGCGTTCTACCAGCAGCGGCCATTGGGAGCAGTCTTCTAGCAGCAGGACTGCTTGTTCGTTGTCTGACCAGCTATCGTGAATGACTGGCAGGTTTTGAGAGAATTGCCACCGCAGTGCCAGATAAGGTTCAGCTATGCCTTGGCAAAGCTCTGCTAAGGCGGAATTGGTTGAATTTTCTCCGCCTTTGATTGCTGCGGTATAGGGGGATGTTCGTCTGGCGACGCTGGCAGAGTTGGCTGCTAGCATGGCTTTGAGGGGTGACATTTCCAGCGGCTGACAGTCCAATACTGTTACTGCTACTGTGTCTGAGCGTTTTCTCGGCGGCACGGTTTCTAGGAGTTGGTAGCGCTGCTGAGTGTCTAAATAAGCTCCGGCTGGCTGGGAAGGGATTAAATATTCTGAATTGGGGATGGGGAATTCTGGAGAGGGAGGGGATGTGTCAGCTATGTTTGGGCTGTCGGGGTTCTCGGTTGCTTCCTGGATTTGTTGAGGGTGTGGTGCGGTTATAAAATTGTGCCCAGATGGGTTTATTTCGCCCTCTGGTGCTGTATTCGAGCTTTTTTCTATTGTTTGAAAGGATTCTGGTGCGATCGCCCCCACGGCTACCACAGCGTCTATTTCTGGACTGCTGAATTCGGCGACTTCGGTCAGTGGAGAAGTTGGTTCGACTGCTGTTGGGGATTCGGCTGGGGTGGTGATTTCTGTTTTAATCGCGTCTGTGATTGGTTCAGGAGAGTTTTGGGGCGATGCGATTTCTGGAACCATCTCTGGTTTTTGCCCAAACTCGGCTGGGGGTAGGGTTGACTCCTGTGGCTCGACTGCTGGAAAATTCGATCGACCGCAGATAATGGCCCGCCACACTTGACCTGTTGCGACGCCGCAATTCTGACATTCTTTGGCGCTAAAAGCGACTTGGGCACCGCATTCGTGGCAAGGTTTGTAAATTAGGGAATTTCCGCATTGTTGACAAAACTTGTTTGGATTGGGATTTTCAAATTGGCAGCGGGGACAGAGAAGCATAGGGGTTTTAAATTGGAGATGGGCGATCGAGTTTGGCGGTGGGGAGTTTTGGGTTGTGGCCTGTGAGTTAGGAGTTATGAGTTTTGGGTCTGACTCGCAACGGATAACTCCCATTGCTCTATGCCTTATTTTATCGGGATGAATTCAGAACTAAGATATTTCTTAGAACTGAGATGTTGCATCCGTGTCAGGAATAGGACTCTTAAGCCCGATCCACAAAAACCCCTCTCGCTTAAGAGGCCAAAAAGCTCGCCTCACGGGCTGCAACAGCGTCCGGGCCTAAGAAAAGTCCACTCATGAGTGGAACTGGCATCCTGCCTATGCTTAACCATGGTGGCAGATATCAGTTAGAAGGGATTTGCTGTAGAATCTTCTTGGAAAACGGTCTCTCGGGCGATCGACACAATGGTGGAAAGCGGTACTTCACAGAAATATTTCCGCCGGAATTGTTCTTCGGAGACTGCTGCTAGGAATTGCGCTGCAAAACGGGCAGCGATGGGGGAATTTGGCACTGAGAATTGGATGGAGTGTCTATCTAATAAGGGTTGGGGGATTTGAGCGGGCGCGTCTTCATGGTGTGCGGTTTCGGGTTGTCTGGTGATGTGGAAAGCTCGATCACGATAATGGATTTGAAAACCGAGATATGTTAGGGTTTTGAACCCTAGTTGCAGGGAGGTGTCGCTGATGCCGAGTTTTTGGCGGAGTTGTTGTCTGGTGACGGTTTTTTTTGTGCGGCTGAGGTATTTGGCGATGCCGATTAGCTGTTGGCAGATTTGCTGTGGGGCTACGGGTGCAGGTAAAGTATAGGCGATCGCGAGTTTTTTCTGAGTGTGCTGTGCTTGCCGAAACCAGATCCGCAGTTCGTCCCAGCTTGCGGGGCATTCTTTGAGGACGATCGAGTTTTCGCGATCAACCTTTTCGGAATTGTAAACTAGATTGTCGATCGGCATTTGAGATTCTAAGTTTGTGCTAGCGCCTAATAACTCTTCATCATTATTTCTGTTGCGCCAGTCTACGATCCAATCTATTTTAGTCTGGGAATTGATTTGGTTTTCTTCGGTGCGTTCCCGCACTGCTACGAGACGCACTTCATACCGCGATTTGTAAGTATTAAAATCGAGTTCAACGGTGACATCGCAGCGGCCTTGGGGAACTTCGTTTTGATTGTGTCCCCACCAAATGCCGGGAAATCCCGTATCGCTAGATTCATCCCTAATTGTAAATTCTGTTTTGATATATTCTACTTTTTGCCCTTTCAAATCCTTGATTTTTTGATTCCAGAGATTTTCAAACCAGCAGTTTTCAATCAGCAACTTGGGTGCGGGGTTGCCCATACCGCACGGTTCGAGCAATTTTAGTTCTTGAAATAAGTCTTTACCTAATTCGGAGACAGTAATTTTTAGGTCGGCTTGAACGGGGGCGACTGTTAAACTATCTGTACTGTATTGTTGTCGCAGTTGCTGATTTACCGCATCGGTAAAGAGAGGGATATTTTCCACTGGGAGACTCAATCCGGCGGCGAAGGGATGACCGCCAAATCTGTGCAATAAATGCGCTTGGTCTTTGACTAATTGGTAAAGGTCGATTTGATTGGCGGAACGGGCGGAACCCCTGGCAATTTTGGATGGGGAAAGTGTTGGTGATTCTGAATCTAAGAAGGAGGTAAATTGCGTTTCCGGGAAATTTTCATTAATTTTTTCGCTTCCTTCTGTGCTGAATAAAATCACGGGGCGTCCGTATTCTTGAGCGATTTGTCCCGCTACTAATCCTAATACTCCTACGGGCCATTGGGGGTCGCTGAGGACGATGACGCTAGTGGTTGAGAGGTCGAGTTTGGCTAGTTTGTTGGCGGCATCTTTGGCAACATCTTTTTGTAAAGATTTGCGCCGGGAGTTGGCAATTTCGGTTAAATTTGCTAGTTCTTCGCAGCGTTTTTTGTCGCGGCTGGTGAGGAGTTCTACGCAGAAGCTGGCGTCACCTTGAATGCGGCTGACGGCGTTGATTCGGGGGCCGAGGCCGAAGGAAATGTCGGTTGGGCGATCGCCCGATCTTTTGCACAGTTCGAGCAATTTTGCAACTCCTGGGCGGGTGGGATTTGCGATTTGTTTTTGCAGTTGTTCGATGCCGATTTGTGCTAGGTAGCGGCTGTCTCCTGTAAGTTGGACTAAATCGGCAATTAAGCCGATCGCTACTAATTCTAATAAATCTGTGAGCGGGCGCTGGGGAATATCCGGTAATGTGTGATATAATGCTTCGATTAATTTGTAAGCTACTCCAACTCCTGAAAGGTTAAATAGTTGGTGGTTTGGCGGAAAGTAGCGGGGATTGATAATCGCTGTAGCTGGCGGGCGATCGTCTGGTAATGTATGATGGTCGGTGACAATTGTATCGATGTTTAAGCTGGTGGCATATTCGATTTCTGCGATGTTTGTACTGCCTGTATCGCAGGTAATAATTAAGCTAATTTCAGATTTTGCTAAGGCGTCTATTCCTGTGATATTCAGTCCGTGAGATTCGGTTAAACGGTTGGGAATGTAATAAATTAGTTGGTCATTTTGAGCAAAAAATTCTCCCAGTCCGTCCCAAAGTACGGAGGTTGATGTAATGCCGTCGGCGTCGAAGTCTCCCCAAATTGCGACTTTTTCTGCGCTGTTTCGTGCTTGCTGGATTCTTTCTATCGCCCAGTTCATTTCTAGTCCGAATTCAAAGGGACTTGCTGGTTGGTAAAGTTTGGGATTTAAGAAACCTGGTATTTGTTCGGGGCTTTGAATTCCTCTATACCACAGAAGTGCAGCGGCATAGTTTCCGGGGAGTTCTGGTGCATGGTTTCTGACAGCTTGGATTAGCCAAGCTGGGGGTTGGGATAGGGGTTGATTTTGCCAGTTTTGAGGGGTTTCTATCATTCGATTTTAGATTTTAGATTTTAGATTTTAGATTTTAGATTTTTACCACAGATGAATCCTAGGGCTTGTTTGTTTAAATAAAACTTAAGCGAGTCACTGGTTCCCCGGCTCTGCCTCGGAACCCATTTCCAGAGGCTGTGCCTCGAAAAGCGATCGGCAAAATTGGAGGCAGAGCCTCCGTATAGGCGTTACCAGGCAGAGCCTAGTAACGAGTAAAATTTGGGGGGCTTGTTTATATGTTAAATATATATTTCGTCGATTATAGCAAGATTTGGCAGCCAATCTATGGGAGTTTCTGCGATCAGATTTGGTAAGGGAGTTTTTGTGTCTGGTGTGCGGTTGCAGCGAGTGGCAAATTGACAGGAATCGCAAAGATTGGAACTAATTTCTACTTGGGGTAAGAATTCGCCGCCTTTGGTATAGCGCTGTCGCCAGTCGGTTAGCTGGTGCAATAGGTGGGTTAAATCTTGTTTTGTGCGATCGTGTTCTGTTTGGCTGTAATTAAATGTGAGTTTTTGTGGCGGTTCTTCTCCTTGCAATTGTACGAACCAGTATGTCATGGAAACTTGCTCGGGGGAATAGTCGCTGGTTTCTACTAAGACGTATAAATAGAGGCGAGTTTGCCAACTTTCGGCTATCCATTTTGATTTGTGAGGGCGCGGATAGGTTTTCCAGTCGAGAATTTGGGCGGCGTTTGGTTCGGCTATTAATAAGTCATAGATAACGGTGAATAGGTAGTCTTGGAAAATTAGGGTGCGGGGGTGTTCGGCTTGGCGAAAAATGCGATCGCTATTTTCTGAATTAGCAAAAAGTTCGGGTGCGGTGTTGATAAATGCTGCCACACAGCGTCCCAGTTCGGGGTCTTGTTGGATGATGAATTCAATGGGAAGTCCGAGTTCTCGCTGCTGCATTAACAGGTGAAAGTGGCTTCCCCAGGCGAGTTTTTCTTTATGTTCTGGGGAGGCGGTGGTGGCTAAAAGTTCGAGGTAGCTGTGTTGGAATTTGCGGGGGCATTCTTCGAGGATTTTGAGTTGGGTTTGGGATAGTCGAAGCATTTTTATTTAGGATATTACGGCTGGGATTTATGAGGGGGTAATTTGAGCATTGCGTTTTTGGATAAGATTGCGATCATCGCACTTCTGTTAGATTTTTTGGATGAACGGGCGCTCTTAGTTTACTCACTCAATACAGAATAACTTTATTTTTTCACTTAGGAGTCATATTGACGCTTAACAAAAACCCTAAAAAGTGAGGTGTCGAAATTACATTTATTAGAATATGCCGGTAACATTACTTTGATGGGAAGATGTCCCCGTGGAGATTTTCTGAGAGAGTATTTAATATCCGAGTAATATATCCAATCACCCTTCACGTACCAACCAACCTTCTCAGAAAACTTCGCTTCAAACTCACTATAGCCAGAAGAGATGTTATCGTTAGGTTTATTACCAACAATGCTTTCCCAAATCTGCTTTTGCACACTAAAACCAAAGAGTCCTTTGCTATGTTGTACCCAGAGGTTATTCATATAATCGAGGTCTTTAATCGGTAATCTTTCAATGTCGTGACCAGATAAGAAATTGTAAGAAAACATAGAATTTATTTTGTCTTCTCCTAACCTTTCTCGTATAAGCTTATCTGTTTCCTCATCAGCTTTTATCCATTCTTTAGCTTCGAGCAAGAGATCTAATTTATAATACTTTCCCCCGACCACGGAAGTGGATTTAGCAGACGAACTATATTGAGAAGCAGCAGCATATTTAATAACTTCTCTAGCTGCATCAGTTTCATTATTTATTCGATTACACTTATTATTTAAAGACTTTGCCCAATCAACAACTCTTTTTTTTACTTTCGGGTTACTGCGGGTTTTTTCTTCTAAATCTTGGGCTACTTGATCCTCAGCTTTATGCGCACTATATCCTTGATTTTTAAGCTGCTCTACCACCTCGCGAAACTCTGCGACGACATGAGATAAGTCCTGATTGGTGTTAATGTAACAACCTTGTATTTCTATATAGTCTCCCTGGATATAGTCGCCATGAATAGATTGATTATAATTACCACCCCCTGTGAAAATATTGCGATCTCTAGTTTGGGTATTGTCTTCTAAGTTAGTTCTTGATTCTTGTGGGGTATTAACGCCTAAATCCCATAACAATTTAGAAGCTCCGAATATTACAACGCTAACTATCAACCTAGTTAGAGTCAGAACGCCCGTGCCAACAATCGAAAAACTTATTAGTCCAACTAATACGCTAAAGAAGTAATATCGTTGCTTTTTACTTCCTGGTAGCCGAGATATTAAAATACTGAATTTCTTAAAGATTTGTCTTATTTTACCTATCATTAATTTAGCGAAATAAGCTGTTCGGGATTATAATTTAACTTGTAGGGCGGGCAGGATGCCCACCCTACAAGAGTTTGAATAAGCCGGGCTGTCCAGATTAAATGCGCGACAGCTTATCTGTCCTTCAAAGAGGAATACCTAATAATCCTAGCGCTAGCTTGACTACCCCTACCACTGCTTCACCAATCAGACCATTGGCACCAGCATCAAGTACATACTGTCTTAACTTCACTAACCTGCTTTTGGCCTGAGAATCATTATTAGCGTGAGACACTAAGTCACTAGCCACTTTTTGCTGAGCATCCTGTGGAGTGTATCCCTGTGTTTGAAGTTGAATTAATGATTCTTGAATTTGAGCCGCTACTTCAGATAAGTCCTGACTCATAGTTATGAAATTGCCTTGTATGTAATTGCCTTTGATTGATTGGCTATAGTTACCCGAACCCATATAAATGTTGTGATCGTTAGCCATATCTATGTTTCCTTGAATTTGATAGATGTCAATAGAGAATTAAGGAGTATTATTCTTAATTTCTAAAAATTTTGCCACCATTATAACCCTAATTTTCGTCATAGTCAATAGTACCGAACAATTCCAATACTTTCACTTGTTTTATCGTTGCGGCTTTAACAGCAGGATGAATCAAGTCTTCAGTAATTCGATTGCGCTCAATATAAGTATTTATTTCTTCCTGGTTAGCCAAATAAAAGCCAAGTCTTCAGTAATTCGATTGCGCTCAATATAAGTATTTATTTCTTCCTGGTTAGCCAAATAAAAGCTCAGCACGTCAAAAGACATATTTTTATTATATGTTATGATTTAGGCGAGAAGCGTGTAAAAAATTAAGAGATATCGCACTTTTCCCCACGCCCATTTACAAACTCCGAATTTGTTGAGCAAACCACATCGCCGCAGTCCCATTTCCCTGACCCAAAAGTTTTAAAGTCTGCGACAGTCAATCAATTGGCAATCCCTCAATCGCCACAGAAAAATCGCATTTCTGATATAGCAATTCTGTATGAATTGTGAACCACTTGCAGGATTAAACCCCTGTGTCTACCTTACTCTTAGAGGGGCAACCACGGGGGTTTAATCCTACTTTTAGTCTGCTGGTTGCCAGTCAAAAACTACCACAAGCGTTGTTTGAGGCATCAGTTGACGCAGACACAGCAAGTGCCCGTCAGCATCCGATCGACTGCGAAATCGCCCCACAATCGCGCGCTGCATACTGGGCATGAGTTTGGCGATCGCCCAAGGGTAAAGGCGTTTTTGGTACGCGATCGCCCGAGGATTCGCAGTGAATCCCTGTTGATAACCGTTTTGTGGCATGATGGTTTAGTATCCTCTATGGACTACAGGAAAGGGCGTTAGTAAGTCTCTTGCCGGAAATCGACTAACGCCTCTACTACTATGATTAAACACCAAATAGGTCATATCCGTCAACTATTGACGGTAAAACTTAACGTTTTGTCCATCAAAAGGTTCTGTCAGCTATGGATCTGAGAGCCTTAAGAGAACGTGCGGGGCTGAAAATTATAGACGTAGCACATATACTAGAATGTGCTGAATCTTCAATTCGCAACTGGGAAAAGGGTCGAACATTGCCAAAGATGGAAGTTTGGCAAGTATTCCGAATGCGGGACTTGTATCGATGTACCGAAGCGGAGTTAGTGCTAGCTGTCAGAAAGTCAATGCCGACGGAAAAGAAAGAACAGACAAAACTGACCGAGTAAGAATACTTATGAAGTCTTGAACTGTTTGCAAAAGTGATAGATTTTTGATTTTTAACCGCAGATGAACGCGGATAAACGCGGATGAAAGAAAGATAAATTGAGAATGAGTTAAGTGGTGATCGCCCTGCACATCAACAGCACAAAATCACTCTTTAGTCAACACAAAGACACTTCCTTCATTCCCGCGCCCGATCCGCAAATCCTTATCTAAATAAGTAATATCTAACCATCCCTGCTGTTCGCGACTATCGAACCCGAAATCTACAGCAGCGAACTTTTTACCCGACTCAATCTCATTGATAAACTTGACTGGAGATTCATAGCCAATCAACCTGCTTAAACCGAAAATTGACCGCTCAAACTTTACCTGCACTCGCCGTTCCGAAGTCGGCTCAAATGTCGCAGCCACGCTGACAATTCCTTCTAAGTAAGGCAAGCCGTAAAGTTCGGCAATGTTGTAAATTTTAGATTCTTTGGCGCGGATAGATTGATATATTGAACCCAATTTTACTAAGGGAAAAGCGTCAAGATTCAGCAGGCCGCTGCTGCTGGTGTACAATAGTCGCCAATCACCATTTAAAAGCTCTGCAGCTTCCACAGGGCGAGACGTGGGGTTGTAATCTTCCAATTGGGCGATCGCACTTAAAATCGCTTGTTTGTCGCTGGGAGTCGCCAGCAAACCTCGATTTTTACCAGCAATTATCTCTAAGAGTGCAGATTTTCTAAGCATAGTTTTTTCAGAAGGAAGGCATGACACGGATTTTGACAGGGATACACTGATTAATTATCGAAGTTGAGGCAAAAGTCAGACCGATATTCTCTGTAGTTTCAAGCGAGAGGGACGAAACTTTGTGGAGACGCGATTTTAATCGCCGAGTCTGCAGAGTATTAACAACTAATAACTAAGATACCAAATTTCACCAGATAGAGCAGAGTCCGATATAGGGATGCTAATTCTTGGTCGTTTTTGGTATAACGCCTGATAACTTCTCCGACGCTGACAGCACCCTTTTCCTCGATCGCATCCAATATCTCCCTCTGAATGTTAACAGAGATTCTTCTGTCCTGACCGAAGCTGGTAAACCAAATTGTTTGCAACTCTCTCAGAAGTTCTGATGTGGCGATCGCACCCAGACTCAGCATCATCTCATTGCTTAAACTTCTAGTCGCATAATTACCTAATACCCGAAACGGATCGTCGCCTAGGGGATAAGGCGGCTTCCCAGGTTTTAAAGGTGCTGACTCCGGTGCCACAAGGCGAATCTCTGCTAATTCCTGCCACAGTTGTTCGTAAGCAGCAATTACTACTTTCCAATCATAAATTTCCCTCGCCCTTTGTCTGGCATTTTCTCCCATCCGCTTTCTCAATTCGGGGTTTTCAATTAATTGGCAAAACGCCAGGGTGCAAGCATCAATGTCAACTGCTGTGGCGAGGGAAGTGTGACCCATGTAAGTCGGCCAATTTAAGCTGCCGTCGAGATAATTTAGGGCTAAATCTAAACAAGATTCCGGGGGCGGGATGAGTGTGGGAATGCGGAAGCCGTCTATTTCGTGGCGTATAGATTCTTTGTATCCGTTCCAGTCGGAGACTATGGCCGGCAGTCCGTTCGCCATGGCTTCTATTGGTGTCAGTCCAAAGGATTCTTGAATGTTGTCGGAAAGCGAAATGAAAATGTCGGCGGCCGACCAAATATTTATTCTAATTTCCGGCTGTCTCCCATCTAAAAAAATAGCATTCACCGACGGACAAAATATTTGCGCGCTATTTTTAAAGTCGGGTTCTTCTCTCGGATCTTCGATCCAACCGGCTTGAATTAAGTGGATTTTGGCTTTTGTCTGTTGCGATGCCCGTTCTAGGGCGATGTACATGGGTACCGGATGAGCTTTTGCAGAAAAAGTCAATCGACCGACAAATAACACAACAATATCTTCGGGAGAAATGCCGAGTTCTTGTCGCAGTTGGCGGCGACTATTAACTGCTTCCACACCCTGCGGAAAGGCGCTGCAATCCACTCCTAGGGGAATAACGGGGAATTTGACCAAAATTTCCGGTTTACCGCCGTTCCGCTGCGCTAAATATTCAGACCACTCCCTCATAACTCCTTCTACTGCTGTTTTCACGGCGGCAGAGGTGCAGATCAGGGCGTCCCAAGGCTGCATGGGTGCGGTGATCAAATCGCCGATCGCCTCCATGATGTATTTTGTACCGATCGTGTGAGTAACGCCGCAAACGCTGTAGGCCCGCTGATCGACAAATCTGCGCGCCCACACCATCTGCGACAGAACCGGATCTGGTCGGTAAATTGTGCCCGGTTGAGATAGCAAATCCGGTCGTTCCATCGGAATCCAGCGAACTTTCCGAGGTTTTTGCAGCCAAGGTTGGATGTGCGAACAAAACTCCTTAAAGGTTGTTGCGCTATCGGCGCAACAGTAGAGAGAGTCAGCGGTTCCGTGTTGGACTAAGCTTTTGAGAAACCCTTCTCCGGCTGAATGACGCCCCAGAAGTTTTTGCCCTCCGGTGTGGTAACCCTCTTTGTTGTATAAAACCGCTGCCGTTGTATCCATTCTGAGATTTATTACTTGAGAGTTGACTGAAGAAGCCAGAGGGCATTCGGGCTCAGGCTTTGATGAAAAACCAGGAGACTGTTCTGCATCAACCGCTGGCGCGTTAAAGAGGCTTGCAGAACAGGATCGCCACCTGTCCCGCGATATCTTAAAGACGATCGTCTCAGATTACAATGCTTACGGCTAAAGAAGGATTGGCAAGAGCGGATTTTAGTGTTATCCTCATGCCCATGCTTGGGGGCGATCGCCTTTTGGGTCTCCCATCTTATCCGATCCGGAACCAAACAGTGCCTGTGGTATAATGCTTTAGCCTTGCTAACTGCCCGATTTACAAGTGCTTCATCAAAGCAGCAGTCCGTCGGCCAAACATTACCTCTACTCGATCGCGTCTTTGTCTTTAACAACCGAGAATCATGTACAACCCATCTCTGCGTCAAATTCCTCGCCACTTGCCTGCGGATGTAATTCCATTAAAGCAGCAATCTTCTCTTTTAGACTGGTTGGAATCTAACAATCGCTTGTTAGCAAGGGATGTCCAAGAACCAGACTATCTGCACGAAGAAGAAATTTCAGAACTAATGGCAGTTGACGACAGTCCTTACGATGATTTAGAAGAGGAAGTTGAAGAGGATGCGAGTGTAGGCGAGGAATAACTTGCAGAAGGGTGAAGAAATCAACCGGAAACAGGGAATAAAAACTAAGATATTTCCCAATCTCCTGTAGCGCACCCTATTCCCCAATTGTCAATTGCTTGTTCTTAAATGGTGTGTGTTGAGGAGTGTTATGGATAACTTTGTGGATGAGAAAATTTCTTTTACTATGCCTTTCAAACTTACAGGCAGGAATTTATTCCTGCTGCTGGGTTTGGGACTCGGCATTGTCGCGATCGGTTTAGATGTAGCAGCGGGTAGACTTTTGAATGGGCCTGCATCGCTATTTATGCCACTAGCTGTTTGTGCTGTAGTTGCATCGGGTGTGGGCTGTTTAGTTGTGCCCTTACTCCAGCAATTAAAAGCAGGACAAATAATTCGCGAAGACGGCCCCCAAGCTCATTTAAAAAAGGCGGGAACGCCGACAATGGGAGGCATCTTTTTTGTACCTGCAGGGGTCGCAGTTGCTTTGCTTTGGTCGAGATTTAACTCAGATGTTGTTGCCGTATCGGCTTTAACTTTAGCTTACGGTTTCATCGGCTGGATCGACGACTGGCAAATTCTGCGACTCAAGTCGAATAAAGGTATTTCACCTCGGATGAAATTGGCTTTGCAATTAGGTTTTGGAGCTCTATTTTGTCTGTGGCTGATGTTCCGCGAACCCGGGATTTCTACCAGCATTGCTTTGCCTTTCGGTTGGGTATTGCCTTTAGGTTTTCTGTTTTGGCCGCTGGCGGGTTTTGTGCTGGTAGCTGAAAGCAATGCTACTAATATTACCGACGGCATTGACGGGTTGATGGGAGGTTTGGGGGCGATCGCACTTTTGGGATTGGGCGCATCTGTAGCCTCAACTTCGCCAGAATTAATGATATTTTGCGCCTGCACCAGCGGCAGTTGTCTGGGTTTCTTAGCACACAACCGCAATCCAGCCCGGGTGTTTATGGGTGATACAGGTGCTTTAGCTTTGGGCGGTGCGTTGGGTGCGGTAGCTCTATTAACAAATAGCCTTTGGGTGTTATTAATAATTAGCGGGATTTTCTTTATTGAAACGCTGTCAGTAATTGCTCAAGTAGGTTATTACAAAGCTACAAAAGGCCCGGATGGCATTGGCAAGCGTCTGTTAAGAATGGCTCCGCTGCACCATCATCTAGAGTTGTGCGGCTGGTTGGAAACTCAGGTTGTTGGCATTTTTTATATAACTAACGGGGTGTTAGTGTTAATGATTCTGATGTTGAGTAGCAACAGTTGAGAAGGGATTGCGTGACGGATTTCACAGGGGATGTAAGAGATATTTTCTACTATTTGAAAGAAACAGGCAAGATGCCTGTTCCACCACTGCATTCAGTTCTTGTGGAACAGGCATCTTGCCTGTTTAAGGGGCCGAAGTTATAATTTTGACAATTTATATCCCGTTAATCCAATGGAACTTAGTAACGCTTTTTAATTATTTGAAGAACCGCGAAGAGGCTTATAGGACAAACGAAGAACTACATTTGCTTATTTATCTTCCTTAGCTTCCTTAGCGCCTTGGCGGTTCGTTTAATCTTACTCAATATTAGTTATGCTATCGTTTACGGTTGTTTGTGAATGACTAAAACGTTTTTACCGGAGGTTTCGGTAGTAGTGCCTATTTACAACGGCGAGATAGATTTGCCGGAGTTGATCGAGTGCCTACGATCGCAAACTTATCCGCCACACAGAGTAGAATATCTCTTAGTAGACAACAACAGTCGCGATCGCACTTCAACCATCCTCGAAACAGCAGCCTCTAACCCCCCCTCACTCCCCCCTTTGGTAAGGGGAGGAAGCAATTTCAATCAAATAACCATTCGCCACCTCACCGAAAATCAGATTCAAAGTTCCTACGCCGCCCGCAATCAAGGAATTCGCGCATCCACAGGCGAAATCATTGCATTTACCGATGCAGACTGTCGCCCGGAATCTGACTGGCTGGAAAATTTAGTTAAGCCATTCGTTGACTTAGAAGTAGGAATTAGCGCTGGGGAAATACTCGCATTGCCCGGTAAAACTATCTTAGAACAACACGCCGATCGCCAAAATATTTTATCTCAAAAACATACTCTCGCTCACCCTTTTTGTGCCTACGGTCAAACCGCCAACTTAGCTGTACGGAGGCTAGTTTTACAACAAATAGGATTATTTCGCCCTTACCTCACCAGTGGCGGCGATGCTGACTTGTGTTGGCGGATTTTGCGGGAAACATCCTATAAAATGTATTTTGCCGAAAATGCGATCGTCCGACACCGCCACCGTTCTACAATAAAACAGTTGCAAAGTCAATGGTATCGGTACGGCGAATCAAATAAATATTTGCACGAACTCCACGGTGTCGATTTGATGCGAGAATTCACAACAGGGGAATATTTTTACCGCCTGGCTAGGTGGCTGTTAAAGGAATTTCCGGTTGCTGCGGCCAAAAGTGCGTTAGCGAAGCCCTCGAAGAGGATCGCCAGAGCCGATCTGGTAGATTGGTTTAATACGCCGATCGGTCTAGTGAATGTTAGGGCAAGGGCGATGGGGCAGCGCCAAGCCAAACTTCCCGAATCAGCTTGGCAGATTGAGCGGTTTTAATCGGTTTTAATATTTTAAAGCAATCAATCATTGTTCGATCGCACTTGCGATCGACAAATATTCGTTTGTACACAATCCGCGCCTATATATACCTATAAGTAGAGTTTATCGGTACAAATAAATATGCTTAATCCGAAATATGAAAATTTAACGCAATACTTAATATAAAATTAATAAGTCTATTCTGAAGCGCTCGATTTGACGAGGGGAAGAAACTCAGAGGCAAACCGCAAAATTTTCTTTACTTCTGCCTTCGGGCTTTTCACTGCTGTCGTCAGCGCGATCCTAATTATTCTCAGAATTTTAAATTTTTGTAACCTTTACAGGTAATGCCAATGGCTCAAATCTTACTCCAGACCGTTTGGTTTATACCTTGCTATCCACTCATCGGCGGAGTTCTGTCGATGCTGTGGTTTCCGGCAATTACCCGCCGCACGGGGCCAAGACCATCCGGTTACGTGAACGCTATATTAACCTTGTTCGCTTTTTTACACGGCGTCATCGCCCTCACAGCTATCTGGAACCAACCAGCGCAACACCAGTTCATTCCCTGGCTGAATGTAGCAGGTTTAGACTTAACTATTCCCGTGGAAATCTCTGCTGTCACCGTCGGGGCGACAGTTTTGATTACCGGACTGAACTTGCTGGCGCAGATTTATGCTTTCGGTTACATGGAAATGGACTGGGGCTGGGCTCGGTTCTTTTCCCTGATGGGGCTGTTTGAAGCCGGGATGTGCGGCTTGGTACTGTGCAATTCCCTATTCTTCAGCTACATGATTTTGGAAGTTCTGACTTTGGGTACTTACCTGCTAGTCGGGCTGTGGTTCAATCAGTCTTTGGTGGTGACAGGAGCCCGCGACGCTTTCTTAACAAAGCGGGTGGGTGACTTATTCCTGCTGATGGGGGTAGTCGCCATTCTGCCGCTGGCTGGAACTTGGAATTTTGACGAGTTGGCTGTTTGGGCCCAGACTGCAAAGCTTGACCCCACTGTAGCGACACTGCTGACTTTAGCTTTGATAGCCGGCCCGATGGGTAAGTGTGCTCAGTTTCCCTTGCACCTGTGGCTGGATGAGGCGATGGAAGGCCCGCTGCCGGCGACGATTTTGCGGAACACCGTAGTTGTGGAAACTGGTGCTTGGATATTGATTAAGTTGCAACCGGTGATTGCTTTGTCGCCGATTGGCATGACGGCAACTATTGCTGTGGGTGCTGCGACGGCGGTGGGTGCTTCATTAATTGCGATCGCCCAAATCGACATCAAGCGCACGCTTTCCTATATAGTCAGCTCATACATGGGCTTAGTCTTTATCGCCGTCGGCACCGGACAAGCCCAGACAGCCCTGACATTGATATTGGCCTACAGCTTGGCAATGGGTTTGCTGGTGATGAGCATCGGTTCGGTAGTTTGGAACAGCATCACTCAGGATGTCCGAGCTCTCGGCGGTTTGTGGGGAAAGCGGCCAATATCAGCGATATCGTTTATTGTCGGTAGCGCTGGATTGGTCGGACTGCCGCCCTTCGGCTGTTTCTGGGCTTTAGAAGACTTCACATCCGGGCTTTGGCAAACTCACCCTTTCTTGTTAGGAATAGTGCTGTTTGTAAACGGCGTCACTGCTTTTGGCTTGGTGCGCGTCTTCGGTTTAGTTTTCGGTGGCAAACCAAAGCAAATGACCGAACGTTCGCCGGAAGTTCACTGGCCTTTTATCTTGCCGATGACTGTTTTAATGGGCTTTACTTTGCACGTTCCGCACTTGCTGGCTGCGTGGCATTTATTGCCTGGGGCAAGTTTGAATTATACCGCAACTGGATTGCTAGTTTTGTCAACTGCGATCGGCATCGGTGCAGGAGCATTTGTTTACCTGAACGAGAAATGGGAAAAACCGGTGCGAATTGGTTCTCAAGCTTTGCAAGACTTTTTTGCCTACGACTTTTACACTGCCCAACTTTACCGGGTGACAGTGATATTTGCCGTCGGTCTAGTTGCTCAAGTTATCTCCTGGGTCGATCGCAATATAGTTGACGGATTCGTGAATTTAATCGGTTTTGCAACGGTTTTCGGCGGGCAAAGCCTCAAATACAACGTTAACGGTCAAACTCAGTTTTACGCATTGACAATTCTATTCGGAGTGGCAGTTTTGGGACTGCTGATAAGCTGGCCGCTGCTAGCTCGCCTGTCGCTGATTGTAGGCGGGTAAAGAGATATAAATTTTAAGATTTTAGGTGACCGTTTTAATCTAAAATCTTAAAAACATGAAGTCTTGAACAAAGATTTCAAACTCGTTCAAATAAGGCAGCATAAATGAACTCAAACCACAGACAATTCAATCTTTCCCGACGCAATTCCCTCAAATTTGTCGCAGGAGCGATTGGTACAGGGATACTCGCAGCACGAGCAGGCGCTGATTTGGCTGCACCCGAACCAGCAATTGCTCAAAATGACATGGCTCCCGATGCAGCTCTGAAACAGTTAATGGACGGGAACAAACGGTTTGTTGACAGAAAACGCCAAAATCCCCACCAAGACTTTGGGCGCATCACCGAAGTTGCCAAATCTCAAAAACCCTTTGCTGCTATTCTCGGCTGTGCAGATTCCCGCTTTCCTTCGGAATTTGTCTTCGATCAAGGATTTGGAGATTTATTTGTCTGTCGCGTGGCAGGAAATGTGGCTACCCCAGAAGAAATTGGCAGCCTGGAATTTGGCACGCTGGTACTGGGAGCAAAAGTGCTTATGGTAGTCGGGCATGAAAGGTGCGGTGCGGTAACCGCAACCATCAAAGGAGAGCAAGTTCCCGGTCAAATTGGTAGTTTGATCGACGCCATTAAGCCGGCGGTAGAAAGCTCGAAAAACCAAGCGGGCGATCCTCTAGAAAATGCCGTCAAAGCGAATGTTCTTCTGCAAGCTAGCAGGCTGAAAGCCTCTCCAGTTATCTCTAAGTTAATTGCGGAGAATAAACTGAAAGTTGTTGGTGGGTACTACGATTTAGACACGGGGACAGTCACTATTATTCCTGAATCATGATGCAATTTGGAATTGATAATTTGGGAAAAGTTAACATCTAAACTCTCAAGTTATCAAACCATAAAAGCGTGCTAAATTGAGAGTTAATATCAAATAAGTTAGCATCGGAATAGGAAATTCGAGTTAACTGTCAACCGTCAACCGTCAACAATCATTCCGGTGCAACCGGAATTGATATTACTCTTTACTCTTGACACATTATGCTTAGTGCCTTGCTCTGGTTGCCCGCGTTGGGCGCTGCGGTAGTTGGGTTCCTGCCCGGAAATATCAATGGGATGCGTCTGCGTTCAATAGCCTCGGCTTTTGCGGCAGCTATTTTCCTTTTGAATATCTGGCTGTTGACTCAATTCGATCCAGCCAATTCGGGACTGCAATTTCAAGAATATTTGCCTTGGATTCCACAATTAGGTTTGAGCTACAACTTGGGCATTGACGGCTTGTCCTTGCCACTGCTGGTTTTAAGTGCTTTGCTGACGCTATTAGTCATTTACGGCACTGGCGAAAAGATGGAGCGCCCCCAGCTTTACTACGCTTTGATTTTGCTGATCAATGCGGGTGTTGCCGGAGCTTTGATGTCTCAAAATTTGTTGCTGTTTGTACTGTTTTACGAAGTAGAATTAATTCCTTTTTACCTGTTGATTGCGATTTGGGGCGGAAAGCAGCGGGAATACGCTGCCATGAAGTTTTTGATCTACACGGCAGTTTCGGGACTTTTAGTGCTGGCAGCATTTTTGGGTGTGGCTTGGCTGAGCGGTTCTTTAAATTTCGATTACAGTGCGATTACCACTCAAGAATTGCCGATAAAAGTGCAGTTAATCCTGCTAACAATTTTGCTAATTGGGTTGGGAATTAAAATTCCCTTGGTGCCGCTGCACACTTGGCTACCCGATGCTTACGTGGAAGCTTCGCCAGCAACAGCAATTTTGCTGGGAGGGATTCTGGCGAAGTTGGGAACTTACGGTTTAGTGCGGTTTGGCTTGCAGATGTTTCCCGAAACTTGGTCGATTCTAGCTCCGGGTTTAGCGATTATCGGGACTGTGAGCGTGATGTACGGGGCTTTGAGCGCGATCGCCCAAAAAGACATCAAACGCATGGTAGCCTATAGTTCGATCGGACACATGGGCTACATCCTCGTTGCCTGCGCTGCGGGTACGAAACTCGCTTTAATCGGTGCCGTCGGGCAAATGGTAAGCCACGGCTTAATTTTAGCTTTGCTGTTTTATTTGGTAGGTATCATCGAAACCAAAGTTGGCACGCGGGATTTGGACGTGCTCAATGGTTTGATGAACCCGATGCGGGGTTTACCCACTGCCAGTTCCCTGTTAGTTTTGGGCGGCATGGCAAGCGCCGGAATTCCCGGTTTGGTGGGTTTTATTGCCGAATTTTTAGTGTTTCAAGGCAGTTTCTCGATCTTTCCAATTCCAACTTTACTCTGCATTTTAGCTTCGGGTTTAACAGCAGTTTACTTTGTAATTCTGCTCAACCGCACCTGTTTTGGGAAGTTGGACAACGCCACGGCTTACTACCCTCCAGTTACGTTTGCTGAAAATATGCCGGCGCTGGTTTTGGCGGGCATCATTTTTGTGTTGGGAATTCAACCTGCTTGGCTGCTGAAGTGGAGCGAATCTACTACAAATGCGATCGTTGCTACTCTGCCGGGGGACAGAAATACTCAAGTTGCTATTAGCTATCCCCGAGAACACTCGGATATGGAAATCGCGTCTACACAAACGAATTCCGCCTCTGCAGACTAAGAATCTACTCGTTTCCAGGCTCTGCCTGGTAACGCATATCCGGAGGCTCTGCCTCCAATTTTACAGCTCGCGGGCCTGGATATCGGTTCCCAAGCAGAGCCGGAGAACCAGTTAAAGAATCGCAGCTTTTTGCAATAATTCAAAATATTTAGATTCACTCAATCAAAGGAAGAAACAATGGTACAAACCCCTAATAAACCAGCAACTAAACTACCTCCTTCCAAACACGAATTTGCGGAAATAATTCACAGGCTGGAAGCGGGCGGCGCGATGATTCCAGATACGCCGGAAAATCTGATGCAAATCATCGCTATTTGGAAAGCTTACGCGGTGCCGATGGACTTTTACTGGCGGGATTTGCTTTACATCGCCGAACGAGTATTTTTACACCCGCTTCCTTTCTTTAAATACTTTTTACCGCAAGAGTATTTAGATTTACAAAATCACTATGCAGGTGATGGTGCAGATTTGCGAATATGGCGGGGGACTGGAAGTGTTCACCCGGAACTCTTGGAGTTCATGGAGAAGGGTGAAACTGGGAAAAAGCCGCGACTGTTTCACCATTTGTGGCACGATCGCATTAACATGGAATTTGCCGAAGAGTGCATGAGGTCAATGCTTTGGCACCGGGGCTTGTACGTGCCGACCAATCAATTCGATCCTTATTTGGACAGTGACGAATATAAGGCTAATGCCGATCGGGCAATTAAAGCTTACTTCAAAAAAGACCCGTTCATGCTGGCACTGCACAAAGCATTTCCAGAAATGTTTTTAGAACAGTGCCGCCAAATGTCTTATTACAGCAATCTCGGTTTATTCTGGGAAGTCATGGCGCCGGTGTTTTTTGAGGTTTCCGACTTGTACGACGAAGGGAAAATTACCACAGTCCCGCAGGCGATGGATTTCATAGTAAATGGCATATTTGCGATCGCCGGACGCCCGATTTACCACCACGTTTACATCGACGGCGAAACCTACGAAATCATCCCGAAATCTAAAGGTTTCACTTGGCTTTATGAAGCAGCGTTACCTTACGTGGAAGCTGTATTTTACCGCACTTCGCCATTCCGAGGCACCAAATCTTACAACGCTCAAGCTAAGGAAGTTCCTGACGACCAAAAAGACTTCCACTTCGGAGTTTTGTATGCAGACAAATTCCCGGTAGGTACGGCGGGGATTCCGCCGACTTTGCTAGCACAAGATATGCTGCATTTCCTGCCACCTTATTTGATGGATTTCTACAAACAGCGCTGTCGCGGCGAAGATGATATCCTCAATCAAATTGGGGTGACATTTCAGCGATCGATGTACTGCGTTACTTCGGCGGTGATTCAAGCTTTGCGGACTGCTCTTTTGTATCCTTTAGATGACCCTAATCCAAAGCATTTGAAGGCAAATCGAGCTTTCTTTGAGTCTCAGATCGATCGCTTCTGTCGCCCGGAATACGGCATGAAATATGCTGCGAAGTTGAAGAACATTCAGACTTCCGATTATAGGTAAAGGATGTTTGCGGAAGACATCTTACCTGAAAATTCCGCCAGTCCGTTAGTCCGCCAGGGGTTTCAACCCCTGGCTCAGAGCTGCGAGTCGGTTGAAACCGACTGGGAAAAATAAGAGCTTTTTTAAACCCTTTCAAAAGTCCTATAATATTAAGCCAGTTGGCATCGTAATTATTCATCTCTCTCTCTCTTCTTTTCCTCTAATTTCTCTGCGTTCTCTGCGGTTATATCATTTCCGATACAACCGGAAATAATATAACCAATAACAAATAACCAATAACTATGGATAGCAACGATCTAGCCAAATATATCGAAGCAAAGGACGGGATTTCCAAACCTTGGCTGTTGGTGCAACTGCGACTCAAAAAATTGCAAGAAAGGCGATCGGAGATTTCTGCTGAAGAGTATATGACAGAACTTACGGACATTCACAAAGATTTAATGAATCTGGGGGAATGGTGGCTGGGAATCGAGGATGAGGTTTTCTAGGCGATTTGAAGAATGCTAGGTGCGGGGATGGGTTCACCTTCTTCCTGCCAAGCTTCTAGATACATTTCGAGCACTTCTTCGCCATGTCGGATGGCTTCTTCGCGGGTTTGGCCGTGGGTACAGGGCATGACAACGCGATCGGCAAACTCTGGAATCGTCACGAGGAAAAGTTGATCCTCGTCAGACCATTGGACGATCATACTGTATCGATTCATGAATCTTCCTCCTTTAACTCGTCGAGTTCGGCTAACAATATTGCCAACTGCTTGGAATGGGTGAGATAGTGGGTGAGGAGTCAACCTCCTCTGTAAACTTCCTGCCGATGTTTGCATTGCAACAGCAGAATCCTGAGCTCTTCATCTTCAATTTCATATCGAAGGCGATAATCACCGATGCGAATACGGTATTCATTTTCAGAACCTTTCAGTTTAACCACTCCATCGGGACGCGGGTTTTCCGCAAGTTGCTGGACTTTGACAGCAATACGCTCGTAAACATCATCAGGCAAGACATCTAGCTGCTTTTGCACAGCTTTGGGTATAATGATTGTATAAGTCATGTTGACTTTCTTGCCCGTTGAGTCGTGTATTGGTGGAACGTGGTGTATTCACCGGCTTTGTAATCAGCACGGGCGGCCTCAATTTCAGCAATATCTTCTGGAGAATCTTCGTCATCCGGGAATAATTCAGCTTCCAACAGTTCCCAAAGCTTCTGTTTTTGAGCAATTTCCAGTGACGAAATTGCTTCTAGCAATGATTGAAATGAGATGTCTACTTTCACGGTATTCTCAGCCATTCAAACTTTTCTCCCTATTTAGTTTTACATTTTTAATTGTGCCTGTACCCATTCTCGAAATTGCTCGTCGGGGCGATCGCCCTTTAAAATTTTTCCATCAAATGTTTTTCTTGAGAATAGACATCTCGTAGCTGTTGCAGCGCCGCCCCAGAAAGTGCCGATTTCACAGTAGCTACCAATTGGCCCCACTCCAGCAAGCTGTCAACTGAAACAGCTTTTTTGAACTTGTGGGTGTAGAATTTCGTCCAAAATGCTGGCGCTAGCTTGCTTTTCCAGCGCTTGTACCATCTGCCAAAATCTTGAAGTGCGATCGGCTTTACTGCTAAAATCGGGGGAAAATCGGCGTAGCTGACAAACCGACTGATGCCTTTGGCGTGCACGTAAACCATGTAGCGACAGCACTCGATGCGGTAAATCTCGTCTGCTGAGATATTGAACAGGAGTGCGACTGTTTCTTCGGTAATGAATCTCGCCAGCGGATGCAGGATGGGAGATTTGTGAATTATTTTGGAGCAGGCGAAAGTGCTTGATTTTAGCTGGGATGATGCTATCATAGTAAGTCAGACAGCTAGTAACTGTCTATTTAAGTTTTGAAAACGATCGCCCTTTAGTTCTCTAAGCCGGGGGGCGATCGCTTTTTAGATAAATTTATTGTAAGGTGTTATAGCACCCATTGTCAAGCATGGGTTTAGTCAGAATTAAAGTCAGAGAACTAGCAGCAGAGAAAGGCTGGACATTCAAGGAAGTTTCAGAACGTTCTGGGGTGGTATACAACACTGTCAAGCATTATGCTCGCTGTCCAGGGCTGACAACGGTTGACTTTACTTTGCTGCTGAAATTAGCTCGGACTTTTGATGTGATGATTGAGGATTTGGTTGAGGTTTTGGAGGAATAAGCCGATCGGCCTTTAGTTTTCTAGACAGGGGCGATCGCTTTTTCAGATGCAATTATCTTAAAATGCAACTGCATTATTTGTCAAGCATGGGTTTAGTCAGAGTAAAAGTGCGAGAGTTAGCGGCCGAGAGGGGCTGGACATTCAAGGAGGTGGCTGAGCGATCGGGCGTGATCTACAGCACCATAACCAGCTATGCTCGTCGTTCAGAAATATCAATGGTTGACTTTACCGCCCTGTACAAGTTAGCGCGGGCATTTGATGTGATGATTGAGGACTTGGTGGAGATTATTGAGGAGTAGGCGATCGGCCTTTCCACGTTTCCACTATAAGCCGTTGTGTCGCGTCTTGTCAAGACGCGCTTAAGCATTTTGCATCGCAGCTAAAAGCTCAGCTTAAAGGTGCTAAGATTTAGTCAAAGTTGTTAATCTCCCGTTACCTTTGTGACTAGAGCCAGTACCGCTATCGGGGTGAGCCCCATCATCAAGGAAATTGTGCAGAAAAAGGCGCTAGCAACCCGACTAACGCTGAAGGAAATCATTTATGTAGGGATGCTGGCGATCGACGAGTTGGACGAAAAGCGCTTGCAAGAATTGGCTGACAAGGTGCATCAGATGCAGGTGAATGGTGAAATTTGAGGGGAAAAGGGCGATCGCCATTTTGGTGAAATGATGTTGGGGGCGATCGCACTTCTCAAAACTTCAAGAACTGGCGAGCTTAGCTTTTTGATTGCTTGTATGCTCTTAGCCAATTTAAGCCGCGCTTAGCACCTATAGCAATCCTAAATGATTATCAAGACTATGATACAATTATATGCAATACTCGATCGTGAATAAAAAGATGAATAA